>JAVEES010000357.1 GCA_030840285.1 Pseudonocardiales bacterium | reverse complement strand
CTTTCCACCGGGTAGGGCACTATTCGGGGGTATTGGTGACTGGACAGCGGATCGGCTACGCGCCCGGGGTCTATGACATGTTCCACGTCGGGCACCTCAACATCCTGCGCAACGCGCGACTGGCCTGTGACTACCTGGTCGCGGGCGTGGTTTCTGACGACCTGGCGACCAAGGCCAAGGGCCGGCGTCCGGTTATCCCGCTCGCCGAGCGCCTCGAGATCGTGCGCCACGTCCGATTCGTGGACGACGCCGTCGAGGAAGACGTCCCGAGCAAGCTGGAGATGTGGGACCGGCTGCGTTTCGACGTGATCATCAAGGGCGACGACTGGCGTGGCACCGAGAAGGGCGACAAGTTGGAGCGCGACTTCGCCACCGTCGGCGTCGACGTCTTCTACCTGCCGTACACGGTGCATACCTCATCGACCATGTTGCGCCAGGCCCTGCACCGAGAGATCGCCTCAGTCGCGGCCTCTTCCTGAGTGTTCCAGCGCATTCGCACGGTGTTCTATCGCGCGGCAGCCAGCCCGCCAGCAGCGATCAGCGGACGCGCAGGTTTCGGAACGTCACCGATGATTGCTGCCCGGCGGATACTCGCCCGATATGCAGGTAACCGCCCCGGAAACTCGAATCTGTCGCGGTAACGCTGCCTGCCGCGCCGCCATCGGTGCGGTTCCAGGTGATGCGCTCGGGGTCGACCTGCAGCCTGAAGCTCATCCATTGCCCTGCCGCGGCTGGGGGAGTGCTCGCGGACGGGGCGATACTGCTCGACTCGGCGAAACCCGCTCGGTGGCTGAACAACTCGAGAGAGCCGTTGGCGCGGATCACCGCGTGATAGCCGTTGCCGGCGCTGAGACCGTCCTCGTAATACTGATCGTCGAGGTGGCCGAAGACGAGGTCCAGATGATCGGAACCGTCCGAGGTCACCACGTCCCACTTGGCGTCGAACTCGACCTGATAGCTCGCGGCAGCCTGCGCCAGCGGGCCGAACTGGCCCAGGGTCACGAAATGCTGGCTGGCCGCCGCCGCCAGGGTGAGCGATGCGCCGGCCCACTGCGGTTGCCAGCTGGGCAAACCCGGATCCCTGGTCATCTCACCCGAGGCGATCGCGCCCGAGGCCCAGGTGTCACGCGTGCTGCGTGGAACCCGGGACATCGCATATCCCAGGCTGGCGGCGATCACGCCCTGGACGCCGAGGGAGAAGAAGTAGTCGGCCTCCGAGCGACGGTGAACCGGGTAGACCCACACCGGCACGCCGGTCTGAACCGCGCTGTGCACGACGTCCGGATTCATCAGCGCCCCGCCGTCGGCGCGACGGGTGGTCGGCAGCACCAGGTAGTCGCGGTCCCGATCCAGCCGGTTGGCAAGTTCGCCGACGGTGCCGGCATCGGTGTCGGTCGCACCGAGATAGGCGAAGACGGGATAGCCGGATCGCTGTGCCGCGGCGATGCTGTTCGACGTGTGGAATGCCTTGACGATCACCGATTCACGCAACCCGTGCTGCTCGATCATGGCGATCATCGCGGCGTAATCGGCGTCCCGTTTCGCCTCGACGCACAACACCGCGCGAGCTCCGTAACGCTGCAAGACGTCCTGCAAGCGGGGAACGGCCGGTAACGGCGGCCTCATCCACGCGGGGCCGAGTTGCGGCTGGCGCACGCCGATCCGCTCCAGGACGCTGGATGGCTGGGCGTGGATCTCGCCGCTTCCCGTGGTGGTCCGGTCGTAGGTGAGGTCGTGCATGCAGATCAGCACACCGTCCGACGTCGAGCTGGTGCTGATCTCCATCGCATCGGCGCCCCAGCCCATCGCCGCGTCGTAGGCGGCGATGGTGTGTTCGGGACGGACGTCGCCCGAGCCGCGGTGTGCGATGTAGTAACGGTCGCCGCGGCTGGCCTGCCATTGCGCAAGCGTGATCCGGCGGCTGCGCCAGGCCGGCTCTGCGCTGGCCTTGCCCTGCCGCTGCCCTCCCGGCCGGGCTCCGAGCAGCCAGGCGGTACCGCCGCTGCCCGCGACCGTGGCGACGCCGAGTCCCGCGAGCAGGGCCCGGCGGCTGAGCGTGCCGCTCGGATCGAGCTGCTCAGGAGCGGTTTCGGACGGTTCGCTCACCCAGCCATCATCCACACGACGGCTCGCTGACGGTGACATCGATCGGATTTACTGCTGGTTGTCTGAGGATCTGCACCGCCCCGGCCCTGGTTGGCTCGTGCAGCCGGACCACGATGGTGCGTGTCGAGCCGCGCTTGAGCTCGACCGGCAGGGTGAAGACCGTCAACCCGCGTTCGGTGCCGGGCGCCACGATGGTGCTGATCCCGTCGACGGTCACCGAGTCGATGCGCGAGCCACCGGTTGCGTAGTAGCTGACCAGCAGCTTGTTGTCTCCTGGCTGGGTGGGGTAGGGCGGGTGATCCTCGCGCAGGGTGACGTAGGCCGGCAAGCTGCCCGCCGGGACATCGTTGTGCAGCGTGATCGTGGCGGTGGTGACGCTCTCGTTTCCGCAGCCGGTCCGGATGTAGGACGCCGATCGCCGCAGGTAGTAGTCGAGCTTGCCGCCGGTGGCGTTCACCGTGGTGAATCCCGAGAACGGCTGGCCCGCCGGATCGATCGTGCCCGACATCGAGGTCTGCCGCAGGACCTGCTCGGTCTCGGCATCCCGGCTCCAGATCATCAGCCGGCGCTCGGAGGCCGCCCTGGTCGCAGCATGGATGAGCGGCGTCGATCCCTTCGCCGTCACCAGCCGGGTTGAGATGGCACTGGCGATCGAGAGCAGGTAATTCTTGCGCTCGGTGGTATTCGGAAACTGCCGGTACAACGTCTTCTGGGTGAGCGCCACGACGTTGTCCGCGGTGATCGCGGTGCCGTCGGTGAGCGCTGCCGGCCCGGTCACCCGAAGTAGGTAGGAGATCGCGGTGGGGTCGATCGCCACCGCGCCGTCGATCTCCTGGCCGCTGTACTTCTTCCACATCGCGGCCCAGATCTGCGCCGCATCCCGGAAATCGGGGCTGATCGTGGAGTTCGGGTAGGTGTCAGCGGGCGCCGCCGCGGAGTACCGGCGCTCGAACTCGGTCCCGAGGTCAAGGCCCGTGTGCACCCGGGTCAGGGTCGTATCGCTCTCGAAGCGGGTGAACGTCAACCGCCCGTTCTCCGCGGTCACGATCGAGAACGCACCGGGAATGCCGCCGAGCCCCCGCGACTCCGCTTCGTTCTCCAGGCCGACGAAGTACCGCTTCGTGCCCTTCGCGCCGAGCATCTCCGGCAGCACCGAGGCGGCGCGGTCGGCCGCGTCGAGCTGTCCCTGCAGCTTCTGCAACGAGCTGAGCAGGTGCTCGCGGGTGGTGTCGACTGTGGAAAGCCAGCTCGATGAGGGCAGGGCGGCGACGGCGGCGGTCGTCGTGCGAAGCCTGCTGTCTGCGGCGGACACCGTCGGGGCGGCGTCCAGCAGCGGTTGCACCCGGACGCTGCCTGAATTCACCAGGTGTTGGACGTCCAATGTCTCGGAGACGGCCACGAGCGGTGCGAGAACCTCTCGCGCCAGCACGTCCACCTGTGCGGCACAGCCCCGTCCGGTCTCGAGCGGGCGCCCGACCCACGGCAGGTGCGCGGCCGCCCACCAAGCCGGACCACTGGTAAGGGCGTGCGCCCGGTGTGCGTGCGTGCGAATGTCATCAGCGGTGGCGCCGACCTGGCTCAGATCGGCCGCCGCGAGCTGGCTTCGGAGCCGGTTCACCGCGGACTGGGCGGCTGCCGCTTCACTGCGGGCCATCACTCCGGTGACGATGATCCAGGCGATGCCGAGCACGCCGAGGGCCAGCAGGCCGGCGGTTGCGATGATCCGCAACCGCCGACCCGAGAGCCGATGGCGACGCATCCGGGACGCGTGCCGGGCGGCCGGTGACTGCTTGAGTTCAGCCATGGTGTAGATCAGGCACGGCGCGCTGGGCGCCGCTCGAGCCTGTTGACCTCAGGCGTGACTGCTCTTGCGAGCACCGCGGACAGCGAAGCCGCCCACCACGATGAAGGCGAGGCCGATCGCCAGCAAGCCGCCGACCTGAACGCCGGTGAAAGCCAGACCGGACGTGCTCGTCGGCGTGACGGCAACCGGGTCCGATGGCGCCTGCTCGACCACGTCGTCGGCGACGCAGCCCTGGCCGGTGGCGACGATGTTGGCGCCTAGCGACGCGGCCATGCTGGTAGCGAAGCTGCCGGTGGCGTTGGCTGTCACGGTCTGCGAGCTGCCGGCCGAGCTGAGTACCACCGCGGAGTTGCCGAGGAATCCGGTGCCCTGGACTATCGCGGCGGAACCATTGGACAGCGCGGACACCGAGCAGACCGATGGCGGCGGGTAGTTCGGAGTTGTTGCCGAAGCTTGCTGCGCCAACGGTCCGGACAGGACGACGGCGACAGCCGCGGCAAGGCCACATTTAGCCCAGAAGTGTGACGATTTGGCGGCTCGCGCACGCCCGACTGACAGAAAAATACGCATTGCTTTCTCCCCCGATTCAGCGAATTAAACACTATCGCAACAGACCTAAACTTCACAACGCAAACTTTGTGACGTCGATTCATCACGTTCCGTAACCACTCATGGTGCGCTGGCAGGTGGTGGTGCTGGTGGTGCGTCATAACGCTCCAGCAGCATCACAACTGGAGTATTCAGAGATAGGAGTCGGGCCGTGCTGGTTCTGATGGTGAGCTTGGTGCAGTGGGCTCAGCTGGGCTTGCGGTGACCCCCGCTGCTGGCAAGCACCAGCAGGCCGATGCCGAGGCAGATCACGGCCGCTATCAGGCCGAGTAAGAACCCGGACCGCAGAGTTTCCCGGGGCAGCAGGCTCGGGCTCACCAGGCCGCCGGTGGGCGCGGGCGCTTCGGACGGGTTCAGCGGGCGATCGGTGGCGGTCAACGACGTGGCGCAGCCGGAACCTGCTGCCGAAATCTGGTGCCGTCCCGAACCCGCCGGCAGCGTGAGCATCAGTTGAAAGCTGCCATCAGCGTCGCTGACGGGCCGCGCGATGATCGCCCCGGAACTCATCACCGCGATTGCCCGCCGTGCTGCGAAGCCGGTTCCACTGATCGTCCAGCGGGCGGTGTCGTTCTGTTGTTCGGCCGACAGCGCACAGGCCGAGGGCGGCGGGTAGGCCGGCGTCGCGTCGCTCGCGGCAGGCTGGATGAGCCACAGCACCGGGGTGAGGAGCACCGCGGCGGCTACCCGGCGGGCGCGCGAACCGGCCTCCCGCTGGCGCGGCGAACCCGTGATCGGTTCGCGGCGTCGCGTGTGGTGGCACGTCGAAGCAGCGCAATGCATGAAGATCCCCCGAGTTCAGCACCACAGAGCGTAGCGGTAGCGACCGAAACTTGACAATAGCTTGACATCGACGGCGGAGGTGCCGGGACCGCTGCCGGGTGCGGGCCTGGCCGTTGCAGAGCCACTCCCGGCCCGATGCCGGCCAGATGCCGGACAGTTGCCGGACGGTTGACGGGCGGATACCGGCCAGGGACGACGACGGCGCGCTAGCCACGTAGGCTGTCTGGAATGAGCTTGGCCGGGTTGATCGATGCCACTCTGGACGATCCCGCGATTCAGACGATTCTCACCGCGGCCGGTGCGCCTTCACTGACAGTGTCGGGCCCGGCCGCCTTACGCCCCTTCGCGCTGGCCGCGCTCGCGGGGCGCGCCGGTCGCACCGTGCTGGCGGTGACGTCCAGCGGCCGCGAGGCCGAAGACCTGCTCGAATCGCTGCAGAGTTTGCTGCCCGCGGACAGCGTTGCCCTCTATCCCGGCTGGGAGACGCTGCCTCACGAGCGCCTCAGTCCGCGGGCGGACACGGTCGGGCGCCGGCTAGCCGTGCTTCGCAGGCTTCGGCATCCGTCAGCCGATGACTCGACGACCGGGCCGCTGAAGGTCGTTGTCGCGCCGGTTCGTTCGGTGCTCCAGCCACAGGTTCCGGGCCTCGGTGACCTGGAGCCGGTCAGCCTTGTCGCCGGCGACTCCGGTCGCGAGCTCGGCGACATCGTTGCCGCCCTCGCCGCCGCCGGCTACGCACGTACCGAACTCGTGGCCAACCGCGGTGAGTTCGCAGTCCGGGGCGGCATCCTGGACGTCTTCCCGCCGACCGAGGAACACCCCTTGCGGGTCGAGTTCTGGGGCGACGAGATCGAGGAGGTCCGCTACTTCAAGGTCGCCGACCAGCGATCGCTCGAGATTGCGCCCAACGGCGTGTGGGCTCCGCCGTGCCGCGAGGTGATGCTCACCGATGCCGTCCGGGAGCGTGCTGCCGCGTTGCTGGCCGATCATCCCGAACTCGGCGAGCTGCTGGAACCGATCAGCCTGGGCATGCATGTCGAAGGCATGGAATCGCTGGCGCCGGTGCTGGTCGACAAGTTGGAACTGGTCTTTGCCGAGTTCCCGCCGGACACCCACGTCGTGCTGTGTGACCCCGAACGGATCCGGGCGCGCGCTCAGGACCTGGTGCGAACGTCGGAGGAGTTCCTGGCGGCCTCGTGGGCAGCGGCGGCCGGTGGTGGCAAGGCGCCGGTCGATCTCGGAGCGGCCTCTCTGCGCTCCCTAGAGGACGTCCGGGCCGATGCGTCCCGGCTCGGATTGCCCTGGTGGGGCCTGACGCCGTTCACCGCCGATGCCGAACTTGCCGAGACAGCAGGGTCTTCCGGCGTCGTTGCGGCCTCCGCTCTGGAGGCGGCGCCGACCTATCGGGGTGACACTGACGTCCTGCTCGGGGAGCTGGGCGGCTGGCTGCGGGCGGGCTGGCGGATTGCCGTCGTGTTCGAAGGTCACGGCACCGCCGAGCGCGCGACCGAGCGGATGATGGCCGCCGACATCCCGGCCCGGCTGGTGCCCTCGCTGGCCGAGCTGACGCCCGGATTGGCAATCGTGGCCTGCGGGCACCTGGAGGCCGGCGTCGTCTCCGAGAAGTTGCGGCTGGCGATCCTCACCGAGTCCGATGTCACCGGGCAACGCGGTTCCACCGCACTGGACCGGTCCCGGATGCCGTCCCGGCGGCGCAACGCCATCGATCCGATCCAGCTGGCCTCCGGCGATCTGGTGGTGCACGAACAGCATGGCGTCGGGCGATACGTCGAGATGGTGCGGCGCACGATCAACGGCGGCGAGCGCGAGTACCTGATCATCGAGTACGCCCCCGCCAAGAAGGGGCAGCCCGGTGATCGCCTTTTCGTACCGACCGATTCCCTCGATCAGGTCACGAAATACGTCGGGGGCGAGGCACCGTCGCTGTCACGCCTCGGCGGAGCGGACTGGGCCAAGACCAAGGGCCGGGCGCGCAAGGCCGTCAAAGAGATCGCGGCCGAGCTTATCCGGCTGTACTCCGCCCGGATGGCCACCAAGGGCTACGCCTTCGGGCCCGATACACCGTGGCAGCGTGAGCTCGAGGACGCGTTTCCCTTTATCGAGACGCCCGATCAGCTCGCCGCGATCGATGAGGTCAAGGGCGATATGCAAAAGCCGCTGCCGATGGACCGGGTGATCTGCGGCGACGTGGGCTACGGCAAGACCGAAGTCGCGGTGCGGGCTGCGTTCAAGGCCGTGCAGGACGGAAAGCAGGTGGCCGTCCTCGTCCCGACGACCTTGCTGGCGCATCAGCACATCCAGACGTTCTCGGGCCGGATGAACCAGTTCCCCGTTTCCGTCAAAGAGCTTTCCCGATTCACCAGTGATGCCGACGCGGCAGCCACCATGGCCGGGATCGCCGACGGCAGCGTCGATATCGTGATCGGTACCCACCGCCTGCTGCAGCAGACCGTGCGATTCAAGGACCTCGGCCTGGTCATCATCGATGAGGAACAGCGTTTCGGTGTGGAGCACAAGGAGTATCTGAAGTCGATGCGCACCGCGGTCGACGTGCTGACGATGTCGGCGACCCCGATCCCTCGCACCTTGGAAATGTCGCTGACCGGCATTCGCGAGATGACCACGATCCTTACTCCGCCTGAGGATCGCCATCCGATCCTCACCTTCGTCGGCGCGTACGACGCCCGGCAGATCTCGGCCGCCATCCGGCGCGAGCTGCTGCGCGACGGGCAGGTCTTCTACATCCACAACCGCGTCGAGTCGATCAACCGCGCCGCGACCAAGCTTGCCGAACTCGTGCCCGAGGCGCGGATCGCGGTGGCACACGGGCAGATGGGCCAGGACGCCCTGGAGAAGATCATGGTCGGTTTCTGGCAGAACGACTATGACGTACTCGTCTCCACGACGATCGTCGAGTCGGGGCTGGACATTCCCAATGCGAACACGCTGATCATCGAACGCTCCGACAACTTCGGCCTCTCCCAGCTGCACCAGATGCGGGGCCGGGTGGGCCGCTCGCGGGAGCGCGGCTATGCCTACTTCCTGTACCCGCCGGAAAAGCCACTCACCGAGACCGCGCACGACCGCCTGGCCACCATCGCGCAGCACACCGAACTCGGGGCCGGGATGCAGGTCGCGATGAAGGACCTCGAAATCCGTGGCGCCGGAAACCTGCTGGGTGGCGAGCAGTCAGGCCATATCGCCGGTGTCGGGTTCGACCTCTACGTCCGGCTGGTCGGCGAGGCCGTCGCCGAGTTCCGCGGTGACGAGCAGGAGCAGTTCATCGACGTGAAGGTGGACCTGCCGGTCGATGCGAATCTGCCGTTGGACTACCTGCCGGGGGAGCGGCTGCGGTTGGAGGCCTACCGTGCGCTGGCCTCGGCGACCACCGACGAGGCCGTCGAGGCGGTGCGCATGGAGCTGGTCGACCGCTACGGGCCCGTCCCGCGCGAGGTCGACAACCTGCTCGCGGTCGCCCGCTTCAAGGTCGCCTGCCGAAAGTACGGCATCACCGAGGTGTCGCTGCAGGGCCAATCGGTCAGGTTCTCACCCGTGCTGCTGCCCGAATCCGCGCAGATCCGGCTGCAACGGATGTATGAGAAGACGCTGTACAAGGCACCGGTTTCGACGATGGCGGCGGCCCGGCCCAAGGGAGTCACCAAGCCCGACGGTTCGTTCTCGGTGGCGAAGTTCGGCGGCGAGCCGCTGCGTGACCAGGCGCTGCTGAGCTGGTGCATCGAACTGCTGGACAGCGTGCTCGGTCCGGTGCTGCAGGCCGTCCTGTCCAACTGACAGCTCCCGAGCGTGCCGGTGCTGCAGACCGTACTGTCCAACTGACGGCTCAAGAGCATGCCGGTGGCTCGGTGAGGCAGACTTCGGGTATGGCAGCACTCGACGATCCGGAGCTGCTACTGCCCGACGCCCAGGCGTGGCGGCAGTGGCTCGGGGACAACCATGCCGATGCGTCCGGCGTCTGGCTCGTGCTCCACAAGAAGGGCGGCGCCGTCACGGAGCTGACCTATGAGGACGCGCTGCAGGAGGCGTTGTGCTTCGGCTGGATCGACGGCCAGGTCGCGAGGCGGGACGCGGGCAGCTACCGGCAGCGGTTCACGCCTCGGCGGTCCAAGAGCCCATGGTCGGCGAGCAACGTCGATCGGATCGGCGTGCTGCTCGAGCAGGGCCGGATGACGCCGGCAGGCCAGCGCGCGGTCGATGCGGCCAAGGCCGACGGGCGCTGGCAGCGAGCCTATGCCGGAGCAGCGACCGCTCAGGTCCCGCCAGATCTCGCCGCTGCCATCGCGGCCGTGCCCGAGGCGGCGTCGATGTTCGCCACGCTGGACGCTGCGAACCGTTACGCCCTGATCTACCGCGTCAACGAGGCCAAGCGGGACGACACCCGTGCCAGGCGGATCGAGAAATTCGTGGCGATGCTTGCGCGGGGCGAGACGATCCACCCGCAACGAGCTCAGCGCTGAGTGCGCTAAAGCCGATTCACGCTCGCTGTTCGGGGGTCTGGGGCCGGCGCGACTTCGGCAGGCTCTGCACGACGATTTCGTAGGAGTCGTCGATGAGCTCGCGGACCTCGTCGTCTGGCAATCCCTCGAGCAGGACGCGTGCCCATAAGCTTTTGTTCAGATACGGGGCAGGGCCCGCGTGCTCGGGGTAGCGAGCCTTCAGTTCCTCGATCGCGGTCGCTGTGTTCTTGATGATGATCGATCCCGGGCCGTCGCCACCGGAGGGGAAGAGAAAGAACTTGTCACCCACCTTGGCGACGTCGTGGTCCTCTCCCCACGGGCTGTCCGGCCAGGCCCCTGGCTTGGCCAGGGCGTACGCGAGGGCTGCGTGGCGATCCATGCCGAGTGTCTATCACGATCGGGCCGCCTGCTTGCCTGCCTCTTTCGCCCCGCCGCGGCAAGCTATCGGGTCGGCGTGAGAAACTGGCGGGGCTGCCCGGTGTCCGGGTTCGCCGTGAAGCCGAGAAGCGTGAAGCCGAGAAGTCGGAGAGTGCTGTGAAGGTCCGTTCGATGAAGATCCGCGCGCTGGCCGTGCTGCCCGTCGTCGCGGCAGCCGGGATCGGCCTGTCGGCCTGTGACTCCAAGGTCGGCACCGCGGCCGTCGTCAATGGCGACAAGATCTCCGAGCGAAGCCTGAACGGCTACGTCACACCCAACGCGGCCCCGATTCAGGGCAGCGACGGATCCTCAACCCCGGCGCGGCAGTTCGTGCTCGCGGCCCTCGTCCGGAACGCGGTTTTCCAACGCCTGCTGAGCGTCACCGGGCCGGTGCCCTCGGCTGCGGACCTCACCGCGGCGAAGGCCAAAGTGCTGCAGGGCGGCAGCGAGGCGCAGCTTTCCCACAGCATCACCACCTCTGGCCTGGATGCCTCCTTCACCGGCGAATACCTGCGCCAGCTGGAGTACCTCACCATCTTGCAGACCCGCGTGACCACTGATGCCCAGCTCACCGAGGCCCAGAAGAAGGCGGCTGTGGCGGTCTCCATCAGCCCGCGGTACGGAAGCTGGGACCCGTCGAAGCTCACCGTCGCCGCACTGAACAAGAAGCAGCTGTCCCCCCTGGTCACCATCGACGGCAGCTCGCTGCCGGGTGACGCCTCACCGAGCCCGTCGCCCTCGCAGTGACCGAGCCCGGGGCGGCCTTGCTCCGGGCCGCACAGACGATGGACCGGCTGCGCTCGCCGGGCGGCTGCCCGTGGGATGCCGAGCAAACCCATGCCTCGCTGGCCCCGTACCTGATCGAGGAGGCCTACGAGACGCTCGACGCGATTGAAACCGGGGACCTCGCCGCTTTGCGCGAAGAGCTCGGAGACCTGCTGCTGCAGGTGTTGTTCCACGCCCGGCTCGCCGAGGAGGCCGAGCCTGGCTTCAGTATCGACGACGTCGCCGACGACCTGGTCGCCAAGCTGATCCGCCGGCATCCGCACGTCTTCGCTGATGTCTCGGTCGACTCCGCCGCCGAGGTCAGCGCGAACTGGGAGCAGATCAAGAAGGCTGAGAAGCAACGCGACTCGGCCACCGACGGGATCGCGATGGGGCAGCCGGCCCTTGCGCTGGCCGCCAAGCTGATCTCGCGGGCCCGCAAGGAAGGCGTGCACGCCGCACTGCCGGCCGATTCGGGAATCGGGGCGAGACTGCTGGCGGTGGTGGCCGAGGCCGTGCAGGCCGGCATCGACCCCGAGCTGGCGCTGCGGGAAGCCGCCAGAGATTATCGGGACGCGATCAAAGCTGAGGAGAGCAGCGGCTAGCTGCCAGGGGCTAGGGGCCTGCGCCGGTGATGGCCCGATCGGCGAGTGGACCGATCCCAGGACGGCTTGCGTCACTGGGCAAATGCCCCGGTCATCGGCGAGTGGGCGCAGCGCAGGACCTCGCTGCCGATAGGCTGGGGAAGTTGTCCGCCGCCCTCGCACGCCGAGGGCCGGGGATCCGGACACGAATGAACTGCTCATAACGTCGAGAGGACATACCGTGGCCAGCATCGAGGCTGTCGGAGCCCGCGAGATCCTGGACTCGCGCGGCAACCCCACTGTCGAGGTAGAGGTCGCGCTCGACGACGGCACGCTGGCCCGCGCCGCAGTGCCCAGCGGTGCGTCCACCGGCGCCTTCGAGGCCGTCGAACTGCGTGATGGTGGCGACCGCTACAACGGTAAGGGCGTCCAGAAGGCAGTCAACGCCGTGCTGGACGATATCGGCCCTGAGCTGCTCGGATTCGAAGCCAGCGAGCAGCGTCTCGTCGACTCGGCGCTGATCGACCTGGACGGGACGTCGGGCAAGTCGAAGTTCGGTGCCAACGCGATTCTGGGAGTGTCGCTGGCAGTCGCCAAGGCGGCCGCGAAGTCGGCCGACCTGCCGCTGTTCCGCTACCTCGGCGGTCCGAACGCGCACCTGCTGCCGGTTCCGATGCTCAATATCCTCAACGGTGGCGCGCACGCCGATTCCAACGTCGACGTCCAGGAATTCATGATCGCGCCGATCGGGGCGCCGACCTTCGCCGAGGCGCTGCGCCAGGGTGCTGAGGTCTACCACGCGCTGAAGTCGGTTCTGAAGTCCAAGGGCTTGTCCACCGGTCTGGGTGACGAGGGCGGGTTCGCGCCGAGCCTGGACTCCAACCGGACCGCGCTCGACGTGATCGCCGAGGCGGTCGACAAGGCCGGCCTCAAGCTCGGCACGGACATCGTGTTCGCGATGGACGTCGCGGCGACCGAGTTCTACCGCGACGGCGCGTACCAGTTCGAGGGCGCCGCCAAGACGGCCGAGCAGATGATCGCCTACTACCAGGACCTGGTCGCCAACTATCCCATCGTGTCCATCGAGGACCCGATGTCGGAGGAGGACTGGGACGGCTGGATCGCACTGACCGGTGAGCTGGACGAGATCACCCAGCTGGTCGGCGACGATCTGTTCGTCACGAACCCCGAACGGCTCGCCCGCGGCATCGCGACCGGCGCTGCCAATGCCTTGCTGGTCAAGGTCAACCAGATCGGCACGCTGACCGAGACGCTGGATGCCGTCGACCTGGCGCACCGCTCCGGCTACCGGTGCATGATGAGCCACCGTTCCGGCGAGACCGAGGACACCACCATCGCCGACCTTGCGGTGGCCACCAACTGTGGTCAGATCAAGACCGGTGCGCCGGCCAGGTCCGAGCGGGTCGCCAAGTACAACCAGCTGCTGCGCATCGAGGAGGAGCTGGACGACGCGGCCCGCTATGCCGGTGCCGCTGCCTTCCCGCGATACAAGCCGGCAGGTAGCTGAGCCGCCATGCCTGAGATTGCGCGCCCGCGGGGGCGAGGCCCGCGGGGAACCGGCGAGCCCGGTTCGCGCCCGGTCCGCCTACGTCCGATCCGGATCCGGGGACCGCAGCTCACCGGTCGCTCGATGGTCATCCTGGCGATGGGTCTGTTCCTTGCCGTGGTGCTCGCCTCGCCGGTGCAGACCTACTTGAACCGCCGGGACTCACTAGCCGCGACGCAGCGACAGCAACAGCAGTTGGCCCAGCACGTCTCAGCGCTACAGCAGGAATCGGCGCAGTGGAACGATCCGGCCTTCGTCGAGCGTGAGGCGCGTATTCGGCTGCAGTACGTCCGTCCCGGCGACACGCTGTATACGGTGCTCAACCCGGACGGCACGCCGCGCTCGTCCGTGCGTCAGCCGGCCGATTCGGTGGCGCGCCCGGGTCACGGCGGTACCTGGAACGCCAACCTGTGGACGAGTGTCAAGGATGCTGACGCAGCGCCGTGAGCCTTGCAGGTGAACCGGAGATCCCCGCTTCCGATGCCGACCGGGAGGCCGTACGGCAGCAGTTGGGACGCTCGCCCCGTGCCATCCGTTCGGTTGCTCACCGGTGCCCGTGCGGCAATCCCGACGTCATCGAGACCTCACCGCGGTTGCCGGAGGGAACGCCCTTCCCGACGCTCTACTACCTGACGTGCCCGCGAGCCTCCTCGATGATCGGGACCCTGGAGTCATCCGGCCTGATGAGTGAGATGACGGACCGGCTGAAGGTCGATGCAGAGCTGGCCGCGGCTTATCGAAGCGCGCACGAGGGCTACCTCGCTCGACGCGAGAGCCACGCTGAGGTCGAGGAGATCGAGGGAATCTCGGCGGGTGGAATGCCCACTCGGGTCAAGTGCCTGCATGTTCTGGTCGCCCACTCGCTCGCCGCGGGGCCGGGAGTCAACCCGTTGGGCGATGAGGCGCTCGCACTGCTCGGCCCGTGGTGGGCCGACGGGCCGTGCGTATGAGCGGCGCGGGTAACGAGCCGAGGGTCGCCGGCATCGACTGCGGTACCAACTCCATCCGGCTGCTGGTGGCCGAGCCAGGCGAGTCCGGACTGCTGGATCTGCACCGTGAGATGCGGGTGGTCCGGCTCGGAGAGGCCGTCGATGAGACCGGCAGGCTGAGCGCGGCGGCGATCGAGCGCACCCGGGTCGCGCTGCTCGATTACGCCGACATCATCAAGGGGTTCGGCGTCGAGCGGGTACGCATGGTTGCGACCTCGGCAGCCCGCGATGCCGCCAATTTCGGCGAGTTCAGCGACATGGTGCACGAGATCCTCGGAACCGAGCCAGAGCTGATCAGCGGCTTGGAGGAGGCATCCCTGTCATTCATCGGAGCGGTGGCCGGCCTGCCCGGGGTGCGGGATCCGCTGCTGGTGGCCGATATCGGCGGCGGCTCGACGGAACTGGTGCTCGGCTCGCCGGCCTCGGGTCAGGTGATCGCCGCGCACAGCATGAACGTGGGATGTGTCCGGATGACGGAGCGCCATCTGCACGACGACCCGCCGACGCAGCGGCAGATCCAGGCAACGGTGGCTGATCTGGGCACGGCAGTGCAGGCGGCGGGCCGGGATGTGCCGGTAGCGCAAGCCGCCGCGTTCGTCGGGGTCGCGGGGACGGTGACCACGATCGCGGCGATCGCGCTCGAGCTACCCCGATACGACGCCGAGGCCATCCATGGCTCGGTGATCAGCTATGACTCGGTCGTCGCCGTGAGTAAACGCCTGCTGAGCATGACCCATGCGCAGCGGGCCTCCCTGCCGGTAATGCACCCAGGCCGGGTTGACGTGATCGGTGCCGGTGCGCTGATCTTGCGCACCGTCATGGAGTTCGCCGGTGTCGATGAGGTGATCGCGAGCGAGCACGACATCCTGGACGGCATCGCGATGAGCCTGCTCTGAGCTGGCAAGAAGCCGGCTCTGAGCCGGCAAGCTCAACCCGCGAACTAGAGCGTTGCCGTTTCGGTCGCTGTCTTCGGCTCGCTGGGACGCGGTGACGGCCGGCCCGTTGCGGCGCGCCAGAGAGCGTCTGCACCCTTGGTGGTCAATAGCTGAGCGATCGCGGTACCCAGACCGGTGATGCCCGCGAACAGCAGTGCGTCCGGCCAGCTGGTCTGAACCTCTTTGGGGTTGTGCGGTGGGTTCTCCGGTCGTGCTGCCGTCCACGCCTTACCGGTCGCCTTTGCGATCGCCTTGCCGACCGGGATGGCCACCAGGGTGGACAGCAGCTTGAAGGCCAATCTGCTCGTACCGCCAGCCATCGTGTTCCTCCTAAGGTTGGGCTCGATTCACTGTAGCCAGCGCAACCATTCCCGGGGGCTTGCCAACCCACTGGTACCGGCAGTGTCACCGCGCTCCGTAACCTGTAATCGAGGAGCGTAACCACTCGGCCATCGAGAGTAGGGATGACGACATGAGTGAGCATCGCAGGGCCGCTTGCGGCCCGAGGAGCGGAGCGAATGCAGCGATGAGCCGCTTGCGCGAAGAGCAGGTTGGGACATGAGCGGTGCACCGAAGCGGATCGTGATAATCGGCGGCGGCTACGTCGGAATGTACACAGCCCTCAAGGCGCAGAAGAAGCTATCGGCCGGGCGGGCCGAGATCGTGGTGATCGATCCGCAGCCGAACATGACGTATCAGCCGTTTCTTCCGGAGGCGGCGGCCGGCAGCGTCGAGCCGCGGCACGTGGTTGTGCCGCTACGCAGGGTGCTGAAGAAGTGCCGCGTTATTACCGGCATGGTCACCGACGTCGATCACGGCAGGAAGGCCGTCACGATCGCGCCGATCGAGGGCCAGTCCTACGAGCTGTCCTATGACCTGCTCGTGATGGCTGTCGGATCGATCGCCCGGACATTGCCGATCCCCGGGCTGGCCGAGCAGGGCGTCGGCTTCAAGACGATCGGCGAGGCAATCTATCTTCGCAATTTCGTGCTGTCCCGGCTGGACTTCGCGACCTCGACCGAGGATGTCGTGTCGCGACGCCGCGCGCTGACTTTCGCCTTTGTCGGTGGCGGATACGCCGGCATCGAGGCGATCGCCGAGCTTCAGGACATGGCTCGGTACGCCTGCCGGTATTACCCGAACATCGAGCCGAGCGACATGCGCTGGGTGATGATCGAGGCAGCGAATCGGATCATGCCCGAGGTCTCGGTATCGCTCGCCGCCTACACCGTCGATCGGCTGGCCGAACGCAGCATCGACGTGCGGCTCAGCACCCGGCTGGAGTCCGCGGTCGGCGGCCATATCGTGCTGTCCGACGGTGACTCCTTCGACGCCGATACGCTCGTCTGGACCGCCGGGGTAAAGCCGCACCCGCTGATCGCCAGATCGGGATTGCCGCTGCACCGGACCGGTCGCCTGAAGTGCAAGGCCAACTTGAGCGTCGACGGTGTTCGGGACGTGTTCGCCGCCGGAGACGGGGCCGCGGTGCCGGACCTGTCGAAGAAGGACGACCCAGAGGCCCTGTGCGGTCCGTCGGCGCAGCATGCCGTTCGCCAGGCGGCGGTGCTTGGCGCAAACCTTGCCCGCGCCATCAAGGGTGAGAGGCTGCACGATTACGAGCACGCCTACGCGGGATCGGTCGCCTCGCTGGGTTTGTATCGCGGAGTGGCGGAGATCTACGGCATCAAGCTGCGCGGCATCGTCGCCTGGTTCATGCATCGCTCCTACCACGTGGCGCGGGTGCCGACCTTCAACCGCAAGGTTCGTGTGCTGGCCGACTGGACGGAAGCCCTGTTCTTCCCACGCGAGGTCGTCTCGCTCGGCCAGTTGCAGGTGCCCCGTCAGGAATGGGCTGCCGCGACCGGGTCGACGGGCGCGGTCGGGCGCGGCACCGTGGTGCCAGAAACCCCGGCCGAAGCATCTCTCGACGGTGACACGGCGGCGAGCGGGCGTCCGGCCGCCGGCCGCGGCTAGGCTCTGCCCGAGCGGTCGCTAGGCCGCGTGCCCCCGTAGCCCAATGGCAGAGGCAGCGGACTTAAAATCCGCACAGTGTCGGTTCGAGTCCGACCGGGGGCACTGATGAAATGGGGGCGCTGCGGAGTCCGGACTTGTCGACAAGCCGCTCGAAGTGGCCGCTAGAGCTGTAAGGCACTTAGTCAGGAACGTGGTCCCTGGGCGTTGTGTTGCTGATCGTCTTGCTGCGCGGCAAGCCTGATGCCATCCCGGACGGCTGCTCGGATGACCCAGTAGAGCGGCCCGTACAGCACCAGCGCCAGCACAATCAACGTCAGC
>JAVEES010000356.1 GCA_030840285.1 Pseudonocardiales bacterium | reverse complement strand
CTGGCGGAGCGTACTTCTTCAGGCAACTCGCCGACAATCCCGGTGAAGAGCTGAAACAGGCTCTGTGGGAGCTGATTTGGTCCGGCTGGATCACCGGTGACACGTTCGCCCCTGTGCGGGCGATGCTGGCGGGCACCCGTCGGTCGACCGGCCGCCGCGCGGCCCCGGCGCACCGGCAACGGCAGCGACCGCCGCGGTTGAGCCGCTACAGCGTCGCGCATGCGCAGGCCCGCAGCTCGGAGCCGACGGTGGCAGGCCGCTGGTCGGCGCTGCCGTCCGCCGAACCCGAGTCGACCGTCCGCGCACATTTCCAGGCCGAGCTGTTGCTCAACCGATACGGCGTGCTGACCAAGGGTGCGGTCGGGGCGGAGGAGGTGCCCGGCGGCTTCGCGATGCTGTACAAGGTGCTGACCGCGTTCGAAGACGCAGGCCGGTGCCAGCGGGGTTACTTCGTCGAGTCGCTGGGCGGTGCCCAGTTCGCGGTGGCGTCTACCGTCGACCGGCTGCGGTCCAACCTCGACGGTGTCGACCCGGAGCGCCGGGAGTATCACGCAGTGGTGCTCGCCGCGGCCGATCCCGCCAACCCCTACGGGGCGGCGCTGCCGTGGCCGACGAGGAAGGTGGCCGAAGAGGACGCGACGCACCGGCCCGGCCGCAAGGCAGGCGCACTGGTGGCGGTGGTCGACGGTGAGCTGGCATGGTTCCTCGAACGAGGCGGGCGCTCGCTTCTGAGCTTCACCGTCGACGCCGAGGCGCACATCGCAGCGGCGTCCGCGCTGACCGATTTGGTCAGCAGCGGCCGCGTCGGCTCGCTGCTGGTCGAGAAGGTCAATGGCGTGCCAGTGTTGGAACCGGGCGCCGGTGGCGAGCGGGCCGCAGTGCAGGATGCGCTGATCGGCGCCGGGTTCGCCCGCACTCCCAGGGGCCTGCGGCTGAGGTGATTTGGGAACACCCACGGTGGGAGTACCGTTTCACTCGCTCATGACTGCACCCCGGATAACCACGCCCTTTGGATTCACGTCGACGGCCGCCGAGGTCATTGCCGGCGTCGATCTGTCCGGTAAGCGGGCCATCGTCACCGGAGCGTCGTCGGGTATCGGCGTCGAGACCGCGCGGGCACTGGCGCATGCCGGTGCGGCGGTCACCCTCGCGGTGCGCAACGCGGAGTCGGGTGAGCGGGTGGCCGCCGAGATCCGCGAGGGCACCGACAACGGCGCTGTCACCGTCGGCACGCTCGATCTCAGCGACCTGCCCAGCGTCAGCGCCTTCGTCGCGGCATGGAGCGGACCGCTTGACATCCTGGTCAACAACGCAGGCGTGATGGCCATTCAAGAGCTGACGCTGTCGTCGAGCGGCCACGAAATGCAGTTCGCAACAAATCATCTCGGGCATTTCGCGCTAGCGCTCGGGCTGCACGATTCGCTAGCCGCGGCCGGCTCTGCCCGCGTCGTTTCGGTGAGCTCTGGTGGACACCTCCGCTCACCGGTGGTGTTCGACGACATCGACTATGCCTTCCGTGATTACGACCCGTTCGGCGCCTACGGCCAGTCGAAGACCGCCAATGTGCTGTTCGCCGTCGAAGCCACCCGCCGGTGGGCGCCCGACGGCATCGCCGTCAACGCGCTCATGCCGGGCGGTATCGCCACCCCGCTACAGCGCCACCTCCCCGCGCACTACGCCGAGCAGGCGCTGGAGGCGTTTCGTGCGGCCGGGACCGACTTCAAGTCGGTCGAGCAGGGAGCTGCGACATCCGTGCTGCTTGCGGCTTACCCATTGCTCGACGGAATCGGTGGCCGCTACTTCGAGGATTGCAACGAAGCCGTGGTCGTCAACCGACGCGGTGGCCCAGGGCGAGGTGGCGTCGCGCCGTACGCGCTCGATCCGGCCAACGCCGAACGGCTGTGGGAACTCTCGCTGACGTTGGCGGGATAACGGCACCATGCCCGAGGGCGATACGGTCTGGCACACCGCCACCGTCCTGCGCGACGCGTTGGCAGGCAGGACGCTGACGCGGTGCGATATCCGGGTGCCGAAATACGCCACCCTCGACCTGACCGGCCAGGTCGTCGACGAGGTCATCAGCAGGGGCAAGCATCTGTTCATCCGGATCGGGTCGGCAAGCATCCATTCGCATCTGAAGATGGAAGGCAGCTGGAAGGTCAACCCGGTGAGCAAGCCGAGCAGAGCAGGCCATCGGATCCGGATCATCTTGGAGGCGGGCGATATTCAGGCGGTGGGCATCGATCTGGGAGTGCTCGAAGTACTGGAACGCGAACACGATGTGGACACGGTCGCCCATCTGGGTCCCGACCTGCTCGGCGACGACTGGGATCCGCGTGCCGCGGCGGCGAACCTGACCGGCGACCCCGATCGACCGCTGGCCGAGGCGCTACTCGATCAGCGCGTGATGGCCGGGGTCGGCAACGTGTACTGCAACGAGTTGTGCTTCGTCGCCGGGCATTTGCCGACCGCGCCGGTGAAAGACGTCAAGGACCCGCTGCGGATGGTGCAGCGAGCCCGTGACATGTTGTGGCTCAACCGGTCTCGCTGGAACCGTGCGACAACAGGCGATACCCGGCCCGGCCGCGACTTGTGGGTCTACGGCCGGGCCGGTAAGCCGTGCCGACGATGCGGCACGCTGATCTTGTCAGACAGCGGCGGGGACCGCATCACCTACTGGTGCCCGGTCTGTCAGACGTGATGGCAGTGCCAACTTGACGATCTTGCGCACCACCGTTGCGAACTGATGCGGCAGCGAGCCGGTGTTGTACGGAATGCCGTAGCGCTTGCAGATCTCCTGAACCTCGGGAGCGATCTCTGCGTGGCGGTGCGCCGGGATGTCGGGAAACAGGTGGTGCTCGATCTGGAACGACAGGTTGCCGCTGAGGATGTGAAAGAGCTTGCCGCCGGTCAGGTTCGCCGATCCGAGGATCTGGCGGAAGTACCACATCCCGCGGGTCTCGGCCTTAGTCTCCTCGATGGAGAACTCCTGGGTGTCTTCTGGGAAGTGACCGCAGAAGATGATCGCGTACGACCACGCGTTGCGGATCAGGTTGGCCGTCAGGTTGCCGGTGAACACCCACGGTGCGAAGGGACCAGCGAGCAGCGGGAAGGCGACGTAGTCCTTCAACGTCTGACGCTTCACCTTGCCCCAA
>JAVEES010000351.1 GCA_030840285.1 Pseudonocardiales bacterium | reverse complement strand
CGCCGGTCAGCGAAGCGGCGCCGAGCCGCAGCAGCCGGCTTCGCTGACCCGCCAGCTCCGAGCGATAGCCCCACGCTCCGGTGACCGCGCCGGGTACCAGGCCGATGGTGTTGCTGACATTGGCAGTCACCGGAGGCACGCCGAGGGAAAGCAGCACCGGAAACGTGATGAGGGTGCCGGAGCCGACCACGGTGTTCAGCGCACCCGCCGCCGTCGCTGCAACAGCGACCAGCGCGGCACCTTCCAACGATGTCACGAATTCTCGATCCCGGACGGAGCTGTGAGTAGCACAGACCGCCGCTGGCTAGCTCAGGCCGGTGCCGATCCGGCGGCGACGGCCAGCGCGGCCGCATCGCGGCGCAGCGCCTGAATGGCCAGCTGGGCATGCAGCAGGACGCCGTCAGCAATCACGGCCTCGTCGAACATCACCCGAGGGCTGTGGTTGTCCGGCACCGGCCCCGCGCCTGCGCCCACCCGGGCACCGAGCATGAGATAGCTCCCCGGGACCTCCGCGATGACCCTGGAGAAGTCCTCTGCGCCAGCCTGCGGCGCGGCCATCAGCTGGTAGCGGTCGGCACCGAATGTGCTGGTAACGACCGACTCGACGAAGCCGGCGTGCTCGGGGTGGTTGATCGTCGCGGGGTATTCACGCTTGAAGACGGCGTCGATCTCGACACCGTAGGCCGCGGCAACGCCCTCACACAGCCGGAGCGCCTCGACCTCTATTTTTTCCTGCGCCGCGTGGGAGAAGGTCCGGATGGTGGCATCGAAGGTCGCCTCGTCCGGAATGATGGTGCGGGCCGTACCGGCGTGGAAGGAACCCACCGTCAGCACGACGGGATCGAACACGTCGAAGCGCCGGGTGATGAGGGTCTGCAGGTCGCCGACCAGTTGCGCTGCCACCGAGATCGGGTCCTTGGCGTGATGCGGCGCCGAACCGTGTCCGCCGGCACCGCGCACCGTGACCTTCAGACCGGCGCTTGCCGCCATCAGCGTCCCGGGCCGGGTAGTGAAGACACCGGTGGGGACCGAGGCCATCACGTGCATGCCGTAGGCCGAGCTAACCCGCTGCCCCGACGCCTCGAGGATTCCTTCCGCCAACATCTGGCCCGCGCCGTCCCAGCCCTCCTCGCCTGGCTGGAACATGAAGACGACGTCTCCGGCGAGGGAATCCCGGTGCGCGGCGAGCAGCCTGGCGGCTCCCACCAGCATCGCCGTGTGCAGGTCGTGCCCGCAGGCGTGCATCGCCCCGTCCTCCACGCTGGCATAGTCCAGCTTGGATGCCTCGGTCATCGGCAGGCCGTCCATGTCAGCACGCAGCAGGACGGCCGGACCGTCCGATGCGCCGCGAAGCACCGCCGTCACCGACGAGCAGCCTTGACCGACACTGACCTCCAGGCCGACACCTTCCAAGGCCTTCAGCACGATTCGCTGGGTCAGCGGCAGGTGCAGCCCCACCTCGGGGTGGCGGTGCAGCTGGCGCCGCAGCTGGATCAGATCGGGTGCGAGCGCCTGCGCATCCTCGCGCAATGCATCGTCAACGGACACGGTTTCTCCTTGGTCGTGCACCCTATGGGCGCTGGGTCGAGCAGAGCTTTCGCAGGGCGGCGGTGAGGACCGCCACGCCAGGTTCCCTTTGCTCGGAAGGGGTGAACTCATCAGGGCTGTGGCTGATGCCGCCCTGGCTAGGTACGAACAGCATGGCGCTGGCGACGTGCCGGGCAAGCACCTGGGCGTCATGACCGGCGCCGCTGCTCAGCTCGCCCCAGGTCAAACCGGCCGCGCGCATCTCATCACCGAGCAACTGCTGAAGTGCGGGGTCCATGGGCGTCGGCGGATGCTCGTGGGTCGGGCTGATCTCGATGGTCAACCGCTCCTGCGCAGCCGCGGTCCCCACGCACTCGCGCACCAGCGCATCGAGCGAGGCGAAGCGTTGCGGATCGGCCGCGCGCGCATCCACGAAGAACACCGCGGTACCCGGCACCACGTTCGTTCCACCAGGCTGGACGTCGATCCGCCCGACGTTGACGGTGATATCACCGGCGCTGAGTGCGGCATCGCGCAGTGCCAGCACCACCCGCGAGGCGCCGGCCAGGGCATCCCGCCGGTTCTCCATCGGCGTCGTGCCGGCGTGGTTCGTCTCACCACGCAGCTCAACGCGGTAGCCGCGGACGCCGACGATTCCGGTCACCACGGCGGTATCCATCCGCTGCAGCTCCATCCGCGGGCCCTGCTCGATGTGCAGCTCGAGGTAACAGCCCACCGACCCGATCAGGCACGCGCGCGGCACGAGGTCGAAATCAAAACCAGCGGCGCGCATCGCCTCGCTGAGCGGCACGCCGTCCGTGCTGACCCGATCGCGCAGCTCTGCCTGATCGTCGCCCACGAAGGCGGCACTTCCGAACATGGTGGTGCCGAAACGAGTGCCCTCCTCGTCGTTGAACGCCGCGATCCACAGCGGCTGGGCCGGTTCGAAGCCCTCATCCTTCAGCCGGCGGATCGCTTCAAGCGCGGACAGCACGCCGAGGGCTCCGTCGAACCGGCCGCCCTCGGGAACCGTGTCGAGATGGGACCCGACCAGCACCGCGGGCCCGTCACCTGCCTGCCAGCGCCCGAGCACATTGCCCGCCGGATCGATCTCGGCCTCCAGGCCGAGCTCGTGCAGGCGTTGCACCAACCAGCGCGACGCGGCGAGCAGTTCGGGCGTCCAGGCGAATCGGTTCACCGCCCTGCCGTTGCCGCCGATCAGGGCCAGCTCATCCAGCCACGCGTCCAGCATTCCGGTCATCGGTTCATCACGTCGGCCAGGCAGCCGTCAGGCCGCCGTCCACGGTGATCGCCTGACCCGTCACGTAACGAGCAGCGTCGGACAGCAGAAAGGCCACGACCTCGGCGACGTCAGCCGCAGCGCCCACCCTTCCGAGCGGGATCCTGGCCTTCGAGCGTTCCAGTCCGAGCGGACCGCCGGAGTTGACCGCGTCCAGGGACTGCGGTGATTCGATGACTCCTGGCAGGACGGCGTTCACCCGGATACCGCGGCCCGCGAGTTCAAGCGCGGCGCTGCGCACGAAACCCACCACGCCTGCCTTCGCGGCCGTGTACGGGGTATGCCCGGCCCAGCCGTACGTGGCGCCCGCGATGCTCGAGATGCACACGATCGCGCCATCACCCGGCAGGTATCCCGCCGCCGCGCGCACCGTGCGCATCACGCCGGTGAGATCCACGTCGACAACACTGTCCCAGAGGTCGTCGGTCAACGCGTCCAGTGGTGCGAGCTGGAGCCACCCGGCATTGGCCACGGCACCGTCGAGTCGTCCGAAACGCTCGGCTGTCACCCGGCAGGCTTCCTGCATACCCTTCGAGTCACGCACATCGGCCATGACGGCGATCGCCTCGCCGCCCGAGGCGCTGATCATCTCGACCGTGTCCTGAATATCGTGCTGATCCTCTTCGAAAGTCCCGGCTGCAACCGCAAAGCCTTTGGCCGCAAGGGAAATCGCCGTCGCCTGGCCAATGCCGCTGGCCGCGCCCGTTACCAGGAAGGCACGGCCGCTCACGGCATCACATCCCCGCTGTTCGGGCCCAGCGTCTGGCCGGTGTAGAGGTTGCCGCCAGGATCGCTGGCCAGCAGCACGGCTGTCGGCGCGACCTCGTGGGGCTGCCCGAAGCGCTTGAGCGGCAAGCCGGCCCGCAGCGTGTCGATCCACTCATCGGACAGGTCACCGCCCAGCGGCGTTTCGATGGGACCGGGTGCGATGCAGTTGGCCGTGATGCCGTTGGCCCCTACCTCGCGAGCCAGCGCGCGGGTGAAGCCGATCACGCCCGCCTTTGCCGCGCTGTAGTGGGCAAGCCCCTGCCCACCCTTCTGCCCCAGCTGCGAGGCGATGTTGATGATGCGGCCGAACCCGTGCTCCAGCATCGAAGGCAGGGCGGCACGGCTGCACAGGAACACGCTGCGCAGATCGACGGCGATCATGTCGTCGAACATCGCCGCGCTCATGTCCTGGACCCGGCATTCGGTGAGGATTCCGGCGTTGTTGACCAGCACGTCGATCGGTCCGAGTTCGGCTTGCGCGGTGGCGAACAGCTTGGTGACGTCGTCCTCGATGGCCACGTCGGCGTGTGCGCCGATGACGTCGACGCCGAAGGCTGAACACCGCTCGACGATGCGATCCAGGTTCGGCCCTGGCGAGCGATCCGCCAGGCACAGCCGGGCGCCCTCGGCTGCGTAGGCCTCGGCGATCGCCGCGCCGATACCGCTGGCCGCGCCGGTCACCAGCGCGGTACGGCCGGCCAGCACGCCTGGTCGGACCCGCGCCGGCACGCCCTGCTCGCTCGTCATGAAGGGGTGCCGTTCAGGCCGAACAAGCGCGTGACATTGTCGCTGAGCATCAGCACCTTTGCCTCCTCGGGCACGTGGGCGAGCTGCACTCGCCTCAACTCATAACGAAGGTCCATCACCGGAGCCGCACTCGCGAACAGGATCCGATCGGCGCCGAACTTCGACACCACGAGCGCGATCCAGTCATCGCGATAGACGCCGCTGGTGTGGACGAAGACGTTGTCAAGTTGCAGGGCCAGCCCCGCATCCGTCTGCGCCAGGCCTGAAATGTTGAACTGGCCGCCATTCGTCAGGATCACCGGTACCTCAGGGCAGGCTCTGGCGAACTGCGTCAACTGCACCGGTTCGGAAAAGCCCTGGTAACCCGTGGCGACCACGATCGGGATCCCCAACTCGGCAGCACGCCGCGCGAGCGGCAGAACCCGCGGGTCGTTGATGCGGAAGTACTCCTCGGCCGGGTGCAGCATCAGCCCGCGCGCACCGAATTCCTCGACCGCCCGGTTGAGCTGACGCAAAGCCAGCTCTCCGTCCCAGGGATCAACCCTGGCCATCGGCAGCAGCCGGCCGCCGGATGCGGCTGCGGCCTGCCCCACCTGAACATTGGCGCGGTCGAAGTCGTGATCTGGTCGATGTGTCGGAGCGACGATCGCCGCGAGAATGCCGTCGCGGTCCAAGGCAGCGACAAGCTCGTCGGCCTCGAGTCCGTAGCCGAAGCGGGACTGGCCCAGATACACGAGTCCATCGATTGTCATGCTGGCACTCCCAGTAGTCGGGCGGCATTCTCACCGAGCACCAGAGCGGTATCCTCCGGGCTCAGTCCGGCGATCATGATCTTGTCGCGTTCGAGTACCGGCGAGCTGACCGGCCCGTCGCTGCCGAACACCACCCGGGCCGCGCCGATTCGCTCGACGGCCTCGGCGATCTTGGCCGGGTAGGGCGTCGCGGAGGTCTCGAGAATGATGTTGGCGTGCCGCTCGGCCACCTCGATGGCCTCGTCGACATGGAAGTACCCGCCCATGTGTCCCAGCACGATGATCGAGTCGGGGCAGGCCGCGGCGGCAGGTTCTATCGACAACGGCGTGGTCATCGGCTCGTCGCCGCAGTGGAAGAGCGTCGGGATGCCGAGTTCGCCGGCCCTGCGGATCAGCGCGATGGTGTCCTCGCCCGAAGGATGTGCCAGTGAGGAAACCGGATGCAGCTTCAGCCCCCGGAAGCCGTGCTCGTTGACAGCCTGGTCGAGAAGCTTCAACGACTCCTGCCGATACCAGGGGTGTAGCCGGATGAAGCCGAACAACCTGCCCGGGTACTGGCCGCACGCGTCGGCGATGAGTTCCAGGGCCTGCGGATTGATTCCCGGCAGATCGGCGATCGTCATGACGGCCGCGGCATCCACGCCGGCCTCGTCCATGCGCTCGATGCATTGCGCCGCCGACATCTGCCAGCCCAGTGCGGGAATGTCATCGATGTGCATATGCATGTCAATAATCACGAAGGGGCTCCCAGCAAAGAGTGTCGAACCGGATTAGCCGACGACGGCTTCGGCGAGCTCGCAGATGGTTTCATCCATCCACGACTGCGATATCCGCCGGCCTCGGGCGATGACCTCCAAGGGCTTGCGCAGTAACTCCAGGTCCTGCCTGGGATCGCCCGCCACGACTACCAGGTCGGCCCGCTTGCCCGCCTCGATGGTCCCCAGGTCCGGCTCGATCAGCGAGCCGGCATGCACAGTCGCTGACCGGATTGCGTCCACCGTGCTCATGCCGCGTTCGCAGTACATCTGCAGCTCGTCGAGGAGTCCGCCGATCGGATTGAGCGCCGTGCCGGCGTCGGTGCCTGAAGCGATCCGGACGCCCCGCTCGATCGCCTTGGCCGTGTTCGCCCGGTAGGTCTCACGTGCTTGCAGGCTCTTGCTCACGGTCGCCGCCGGGATGCCGACCCCGTCGGCGATGTTGTTCAGCGCGGTCACCGTCGGCACCAGGGTGCGGCCGTACTGCTTGATCAGGTCGAGGGTTTCCTCGTCGGCGAAGCCCGCGTGCTCGATGGTGTCGACGCCGGCCTCCAGCGCGATCCTGATCCCGGCTGCCGCGTGCGCGTGTGCCGCGACCTGCAGGCCGAACTTGTGCGCCTCCTGGACAGCGGCCGTCAACTCCTCCAGCGTGAATTGCGGGCTGCCCGGATCGCCAGGTGTGGAGATGCCTCCGGATGCCATCACCTTGATCACCCGTGCACCGGAGGCGACCTGTTCGCGTACGGCCTCCCGCGCGTCGATCGGACCGCAGGCCGTCCGGCCGTACTGCGCGCAGTGCCCGCCGGTGATGGTGATCGGCTTTCCGGCCGCGACGATCCGGGGTCCGGTCAGGACGCCTCGATCGACGCGCGCCGCGTAGTCGATGACAAGTGGATCGACCGAACCCAGATCCCGCGCCGCGGTGATGCCGGACCGTAGTGCGACCAGGCCGTTGTGCAAGCAGGTAAGCGATCGCTGCAGACCCGCCCGCGGATCAGTCCAGCGGGTGTAGGCGGCGGGTTCGGCCGCGAGATCGAAGTGGACGTGGGCGTCGATCAGGCCGGGCAGCACGAAGGCGCCGTTGAGGTTCAGTACCAGCGCATCCGACTCGTCCACCGGCCCGTCGGAAAAGTCGGAGAGCCGGTCGTCCAGCACGGTCAGCGCCTTGAACGGCCGCTCGCGCAATTCAGCCCCGGCGAGGGCGATGCCGTCCTTGAGGATGAGCTTGCGACTCGCCTGCTTCGGCACGTGGACTCCCTTTAGAACCAAACTAATTCTCACTGATAGATCACTAGTTGCATGTTGATCGGTTAATGTATAACACAAGGCGCACGCTCATCGGTAGGTACAGCTGGAGGCAAGACGTGATCACGATCGACGGCAAAGTGGTGTTGACCGCGTTGGAGGAGTTGGTCGACCCGTCCAGGGCCGCCCTCGTCCTGGTCGACATGCAGAAGGACTTCGTGGACGCTGATGGGGAATTCGCGCGCCTGGGCATGGATCTGAGCATGTATCCAGCCATGCGCGGGCGACTGGCAGGCCTGCTGGATGCGGCCCGTGACGCGGGCGTCCTCGTCATCCATATTCAGATGACGACGCTGAGCAACCGGCTGAGCGACTCTCCCGCGCAGCTTCGGTTCAACCTGCGCATGCACGAATCGGCGCGGGCCGGCGGTCCGCCGCTTCGGTATACCGAGTCGGGCACGCCAGGGCATGACTTCGTCGAGGAATTCACGCCACGCAGCGGTGAACCGGTCGTCACCAAATGGCGCTCGAGCGGTTTCTGGGGAACCAACCTCGACATGATCCTGCGCAGCAACGGTATCGAGACCGTTGTCATGACCGGTTGCACGACCGAAGGCTGTGTCGAGTCGACCGCGCGTGACGCGATGTTCAACGACTACTACGTGGTGATCGCTGAGGATTGTGTCGCTAGCGATGACCAGCGACAGCACGAGGCATCCTTGCTCTTGATGCGCCATCGCTTCGATATGGCGCACGCCGCACAGATCGCTTCGGTGTGGGCCGACTCGGCCAAGAGCGGCACCACAGCGGGCGGTTAGCCGCCTCAATATCAAAGGCCCAATCACCGCGTTTCCTCCGCTGCGGGCTGATACATTAACGCTCGATCAGAGCATTGCATCCATCTCACTAACACGGCGGTGACCGCCTCCAAGGAGCACGTGTGGCAGGGCCTCGGAAACGTGACAGCGATCGCGCGTATGAGCAGTTGCTCGAGATGATCCTCGATCTGCGGCTGCCTCCCGGCGGAGTTGTGAACGAGCACGCGCTGGCCGCCGAACTCAATCTCGGCCGGATGCCGGTACACGAAGCGGTGACCAGGCTCGCCGCGGACCGCCTCGCGACCATCATGCCTAGGCGCGGAACCGTCGTCTCAGCCATTGCGCTCAAGGACGTTGTCGACATGTTCGAAGCCCGCGAGGCAATCGAATGCGGCGTCGCCTACATCGCTGCGAGCCGCGCGACTCCGGAAGACCTCGAGCACCTGAAGCACCTCATCGAGGTCGCCGACAAGGCCCGCGCCGGCGAACAGTGGGAGGACTACCTCAAGGGCGATCATGCCTTCCACACCTTCTTGGTGCACATGATCAAGAACCCGCTGCTGCAGGACGCCGCCGATCGTTTGCTCCTGCACAACCTGAGGTTCTGGCGCCTCTACTTCTCGGCGAGGCCCGTACAGCACGGGGCGATGCTGTCCCACGACAAGCTGCACGCCGCCATCAGCAGTCACGACTCGGACAAGGCCGAGCTGGCAATGCGCGAGCACATCGGTAATTCCCGCGCGATGATCCAATCCCTTTTCTGACCGACCTGTTCCCACCCCCGAGCTGGCGGCCGGCAGCCGGCGGCCGGCGACCTCAGTCGCTCGGCACCGACTCGGCAAGCGCAGGCTCGCCCACCGGTTCCTGCAGTGGGAAGTGACAGGCGGCCAGCTGGCCGGTGACGAAGGGCCGCAACGGAGGCTCCTGGACGGCACAGATGTCCTGGGCACGCGGGCACCGCGTCCGGAAGCGACAGCCAGACGGTGGGTCGATGGCCGAGGGCAACTCCCCCGCGGGCGCGAGTCTGAGCTGCGCGGTCTCCTTGACCGGGTCCGGCTCAGGGATGGCCTTGAGCAACAGATCCGTGTACGGGTGCGCTGGATGCCGATAGATCTCGGCTGCGGAGCCGACCTCGACGAGCTTGCCGAGATACATCACCCCGACCCGGTCGGCGAGGTACTTCACGACCGACAGGTCATGACTGATGACGACATAGGTAAGCCCGAGCTCGGCCTGCAGCGACTTCATCAGGTTGAGCACCTGGGACTGGATGGAAACGTCCAGTGCTGAAACCGGCTCGTCCGCCACGATCAGGCGAGGATTCAGAGCCAGCGCGCGTGCCATTCCGATCCGTTGCCGCTGGCCACCGGAGAACTCGTGCGGGTGTCGGGTGAGGGCGTGGCTGGGCAGGCCCACCTGATCCATGAGTTCCGCTATTCGCGCCTTGCGTGCTCTGCGGTCACCGATCCCCTGGACGTTAAGGGGTTCTTCGAGGCTCTCGCCGATATTCATCCTCGGATCCAGCGCAGCGGCCGAATCCTGGAACATCAGCTGGATGTCGCGTCGCTTGCGCCGCAACTGCCGCGCGGACAGGGAATTCAACGTCTCGCCGCCGAAGCGGATCTCGCCGGCCGTCGGCCTTTCCAGCGACACGATGAGGCGTCCCAGCGTGGTCTTGCCGCAGCCGGATTCGCCTACCAATGCGA
>JAVEES010000344.1 GCA_030840285.1 Pseudonocardiales bacterium | reverse complement strand
TCGTCGAAGCCGCCGACCGCTCGTAATGCGTCGATGCGGTAGGCCATGTCGGCGGTGATCCAGCTGGCGCTCTGCAGGCCGGCGGTGCCGCGCTCCCAGTCGTCGGCCGGACGGTCCTCGGGCAATGGGACGGTGAGTTCGCCCTGGCTGCCGCCGATGAAGGCGTTGGCGCTGGACAGGTCGCGGGTGAGGTCAGCCAGCCAGCTGGGCGTGAGCACCACGTCGTCATCGAGGAAGGCCACCCAGGGCGTAGCGCAGGCTCGCCACCCCGCGTTGCGAGCTGCCGCCGGGCCACGCCCACCGGTCCGCAGCACCTGTGCCGAGGGCAGCACCGGCAGCGGGATCTCCCTTTGGCCGACAGGCCGATCATCGACGAGGTAGACCGCGGGCAGAGCTAACCCGGCGCTCGCCGCCGAGGCTTGCAGGCTGTCCAGCAGAGCGGTCAGCGACCGGCGTCCCAACGTCGGAATGACGATCGTGAACAGGCCCGAACCGCTCATCGCGGCAGTCCCAGGGCACGGCGCCGGAGTGCGAAGGGGCCGATCGCCAGCAGATCGACCGGCGTCGAACCGAAGCACTCCAGCGCGTCGCGCGGCGAGTCCACCATCGGACGGCCAGCGGTGTTCAGGCTGGTGTTGACCACGACGGGCAGGCCGGTACGCCGTTCGAATGCGCTGAGCATGGCGGCGACCAGTGGCTCGTCAGCGGGGTCGACCGACTGGATGCGGGCAGTCCCGTCAACATGCACGACCGCCGGAATCCGATCGCGCCAGGCGGGGTCCACGTCATGCACGAACAGCATGTAGGGAGACGGGATAGGTCCCCGGCTGAACAGCTCCGACGCTCGGGATGCGAGCACCATCGGCGCCACCGGACGGAACTGCTCGCGACCTTTGACGTCGTTGAGCCTGCGCAGATTGCTCTCGCGTCCGGGGTGCGCCAGCAGCGAGCGGTGGCCGAGTGCCCGTGGCCCGTATTCGCTGCGGCCCTGGAACCACGCCACGATCCCGTCGTTCGCCAGTTCCTCGGCGACAGTTTCGGCAATATCGGCCGGCCGTTCGTACGGCAGCTTCGCGGTCTGAAGCATGCCTTCAAGTTCGGCGTCTGACCACTCGCGGCCAAGGTCGGCGCCAGGGAACGGCGTCACCAGCTCGCCCGCGAGCTGTGCCGCGTACAGCGCGCCACCCAACGCGGTCCCGGCATCGCCGGCTGCCGGCTGCACCCAGACGTTGTCGAACGGGCTTTCACGGAAGATCCGGGAATTCGCCACGCAGTTCAACGCCACGCCGCCGGCCAGGGCGAGGTTTGGCGATCGAGTTTGCCCGTACAGCCATTGGCAAAGATCGAGCAGCACTTCTTCCAGCACGGCCTGCAGGCTGCACGCGAGATCTGCGTGCTCCGCACCCCAGGGCTCGTCCGGAAGCCGCCGCTTGGCCAGGGCGCCCCAGTCCACACCGGACGTGACGAAGCCGCCGTCATCGCGGGCGTGCACGAGCGTTCGAAGGTAGGGCAGGTGCCGCGGCTTGCCGTAGGAGGCCAGGGCCATCACCTTGTATTCGTCCGAACTCCGCAAGAAGCCGAGGTGCTCGGTCGCGTCCTCGTACAGCAGGCCAAGCGAATGTGGCAATGCTTGGGAGTGCAGGATCTCTAGCCGCCCGCCACGAAACTCGCCCGCGAGGTGGCTGTGGCGCTCCCCCCGCCCGTCCAGGACGAGCACCGCGCAGTTGCCGCCGTACGGTGCGGCAAGACCGGCCGAAGCAGCGTGCGCGACGTGGTGAGCGACGAATTGAACCTGAGCGGGATCCAGGCCGGGCAGCGAGCTGGCGAGGAACTCCGGTGCACGCATGGCGTATTCCTGGCGCAGGTCGTCCCACGGATCGATGACACCGAGTTCGGCGGGAGGCAACCGCAACGCCGGATCGAAGGAGTACAGCACGGCGTCCAGATCTTCGGCCCGGATGGCGGCCTGCTCAAGGCACCAGCGGGCGGCCAGTTCGGGTAGTTCCCAGGCCGCGAACGGTACCGGCCGCTTGCCATGTTTACGCCGGCTGAAACGCTCCTCCTCCGCGGCAGCGACAGTCGTTCCATCGATAACGATCGCAGCGGACGGGTCGTGATACAGAGCATTGATTCCCAGAATGCGCATGGCTAGGCACGCCCTTCGGCATTGTTGCCCGACGCGTCCCGGAAGGCCTGGATGGTGATGGCCAGCCCCTGCGCCAGATCCACCGCAGGGGCCCAGCCGAGTTCCCGCGTGACGAGCGTCGTGTCAGGTCTACGGACCATCGGGTCATCCGTGGGCCTTGGAACGAACTCGATCGTCGAGGCCGATCCTGCTGCCGCGATGATCGAGTTGGCCAGTTCCAGAACGGTCATCTCGTCCGGACTGCCGATGTTGACTGGTCCCGAGAGGTCACTGGCGGCGACCGCGAGCACGCCGCGGATGGTGTCGTCCACGAAGCACACCGATCGGGTCTGGCTGCCATCGCCTGCCACCGTCACGGGTTGGCCACGTAGCGCCTGGTTGATGAAAGTCGGTATCGCGCGGCCGTCGTCGGCTCGCATCCGCGGTCCGTAGGTATTAAAGATGCGCACTATCGCCGCATCCTGATGGTGCGCCGTGCGATAGGCCATCGTGAGCGCCTCGGCGAACCGCTTCGCCTCGTCATAAACCCCGCGCGGGCCCACCGGGTTGACATGGCCCCAGTAGTCCTCCGGCTGCGGATGCACCTGCGGATCGCCGTAGGCCTCCGATGTCGAGGCCAGCACGAAGCGGGCACCTTTTTCCTTGGCCAGGCCGAGCGCGTGCAGCGTCCCGATGCTGCCGACCTTCATGGTTTCGATCGGTAGCCGCAAGTAATCGGCAGGCGAGGCCGGCGAGGCGAAATGGAGCACCAGGTCAACCGCACCCGGCACGTGGATGAATTCGGTTACGTCCGCCTTGATAAGGCGAAAGCCTTGCCTGGACCTCAGGTGGGCGACATTGTCGGGGACGCCGGTGAGAAAGTTGTCCAGGCAGGTGACCTGGCTACCGGCGTCCAGTAGGCGCTCACAGAGGTGGGAACCGAGAAATCCCGCACCTCCGGTCACGACGGCGTGCTGGAACGTGGGCATACGCACTCCTGGCGGACCCGCCGGATGGCAGGTTCGATGTGGACGCGCGAGGCCAACGGTGACATCAAAGGCCTGCAACGTCGGAGTTGGCTTTGGCTCAGCCGTCAGGTCGCTCGCTGTGACATCCGCGTCGATCCAGGTGCGGGTCACTCAACTGGAGTACCGCATTCGAAGCTAACACGCTTCTCCCCGAAACGAGCACAACCGACCAAACTTCACGGACATCAGATGGATTATCCGACGTCCAGCCGACGCCTGGCCCGCTCCACCGCCGCCGGCAAGCTGCGCCGCATGCGAAGGGCCATCGCGGCCCGCCGCGCGGCATCAAGCAGGCCCCGGCGACCGGCATTCCCCGAACGCATGGCCTGCAGAGCCGTTGCCGCAACGACCGGCCAAGGGCGTCTCATGAGTGCGGTGAGAACGGCATTACGTTGCTGCAGCCGTTGACGCGAACGCCCGTCACGCTCTCCGGCGGGCCGGTGATGAGCCTGGATATCGGCGACGTAGCAAAGTGCCCATCCCGCCGCCATCAGGTCGAGGGCGAATCGTTCCTCTTCACCGAAGAAGAACACCACGCTGTCGAAGCCGCCCGCCTGCAAGAAGGCTTCCTTGCGCACGATCGCACCGCACGCCAGAAACCCGAGCACGCTCGGACCCGGCAGGTCGGCTTCGGTGCCCAGCACTGAATCCGACATCTGCTGCGACGTGGGATCCAGCCGCTGTTCGGTGCCCACCAGGACGGAGCCCGCAATCAGGCCGAGCCTCGGGTGGGCGTCGAAGACCTCTTCGGCGCGTGCCAGCGCTCCCGCTGCCCACCAGGAGTCGTCATCGGCGAAGGCCACGAACTCGGTGCGGGCTCGTTGAACGCCGATATTGCGTGCCGGCGCTCCAAGGTTCTGATCGAGGCAGATGACCTCGACGTGCGGGAAGTGCCGCGCCAGGAATTCGGGCGTGCCGTCGCGTGAGCCGTTGTCGACGAGGATCACCGGTGCTGTGTGGTGTGGCAGCGTCTGGGCCAGCGCGTCACGGCGGTCGCGGGTGGCCACCACCACGGTCGTACGTGAGTTCACCGAGCACCGCCGAGTCCGTCGGACACCACCTGTCCGGTGGGTTGCCTGATAGACCTTAACCCGCAAGGCATTGCGTCATGCCCAAGCCGTCCGTAGTGTCAGGTGGGCGCGGTGTCTTTGACTTGCGCGTGGCTCAATCCCTAGCCGCTTTGAAGCTCAGCTCGGCGTCCGGGTAGCCATCACCATTGAGCGCACAGCGCCGACTCTGTCGAACTCGAGGGAGTTCTTCATGACCGAGCACATCCCCCCGTACCCATCCGCACCGATTTCCGGCGGTGTTCAGACCAGCGGTTCGCCCGGCGACACCAACACCGGAAAGGTCGACGTCGCCAAGGACCAGGTCAGCAACGTCGCCAAAGAAGCCAGCCGGCAGGCACGTGGTCTGCTGGAACAGACGCGAAGCGAGATCACCGACCAGGCAGGCCGCCAGCAGCAGCGCGTCGCCGAGGGCCTGCGCTCAATCGCTGACGAACTTCGCTCCATGACCGAGCACAGCGGGCAATCAGGCGTGCTCACCGATATGGCGCGCCAGGGCGCGGACAAGACGAAGGACCTCGCGTCCTGGCTGGCAGAGCGGGAACCAGGTGGCCTGGTCACCGAGGTGAAGACGTTCGCCAGGCAGCGGCCGGGAACGTTCCTGCTGCTGTCCGCAGGTGTCGGTCTCGCCTTCGGTCGCCTGACTCGCGGGCTCAAGGCTGCTTCCACAGACACGGGAGCCACGGCGAGCCCAGCGCCGCTAGCGCCGCTCGAACCGCCCGCAGCCATCGTGGTCGAAGAGGTGGAGGTCGTGCAGCCATACACCTCGATCCACCAGGAGCCCTACAGCTCGAACAGCGGCGGCGCATTGTGAGTACCCCACACGACGAGATCAGGTCGCCTGAGCAGCGACCGTCGGTGGGCGACTTACTGACTGAGATCAGCGCCGATATCTCCATACTGATGCGGCAAGAAGTGGCACTGGCCAAGGCTGAGGTTCAACAGTCGGCCAGGCAAGCCGGTAGGGGCGCCGGCATGTACGCCGGCGCCGGTATCGCCGGGCACATGACGCTGCTGTTCATCTCCATCGCGGCCTGGTGGGCTATCGGGAACGGGACGGGGCGCGGTTGGTCGGCCCTCATCGTCGCCGCCGTCTGGGCCGTCATCGCCGCTGTGCTGGCTGCACGCGGTCGTCAGGAACTGAAGAACGTCACCGGCGTGCCGCAGACAACGGCCACCGTCAAGAAGATCCCCAGCGCTGTCGCTGGAAATGAGGAGATCCGATGAGCAACGACCCTGATGCGATCCGTGCCGACATCGAGCGCACCCGTGCAAGCCTGTCCGAGGACGTCAACACCCTCACCGAGACGGTCCGGCCTTCCAGTATCGCGAAAAGGCAGGCCGGCAAGGTCCGTGGAGCCGTTTTCGGAGTGCGCGACAAGGTCATGGGGACCGCCTCCGACCTTGGCTCCAGCGCGAGTGACACAGCATCCCAGGTGGGTGAGGCGGTGACCGGAGCCCCGCAAACCGTCAAGGCCCAGGCAGCCGGTAACCCCCTTGCCGCAGGGGTGATCGCGCTCGGCGTGGGCTGGCTCGTCGGATCGATGCTTCCGGCCAGCCCAGCGGAGCGGCAGGCTGCCAACCAGGTGAAGGACAGCGCCGCACCGCTGGTCACCGATACGGCCAAGGAGGTCGCCGATCACCTGAAGGAACCGGCGCAGGACGCGGTCGAGTCCGTCAAGGAGACGGCCACCGATGCCGCCAGCACGGTGAAAGAGCAAGCCACGTCCTAGTCATCGCCACGGCGACCAATGGATGGGTCCGACCCGGATCGGCGGCCGTTGCCGGTCGGACGGTTGCCGGTCGGACGGTTGCTGATACGACGGCTGCTGATACGACGGCTGCTGATAGCGCAGCGTCCGGTCATATTCGGCGCGGCGGTCGGGATCACCCAGCACCGCATAGGCGTCCAGGACTTGCTGCAGGCGCGAATCAGACTCCTGCACCTCGCCCTCAGTGCGGATGCGGGTGTCGGGGTGAAGCTCGCGCAGCAGTGCCCGGTATGCGTGGGTGATCTCGGCCGCGCTGGCCCGTGAAGGCAATCCCAGCGTGGCATACAGATCAACTCGTGCCGTCATGGTTGCCTCGCGAGCGTTGTTCCAGCGGTGGCGCTGACCCACCACCTGCGGCCGCCGCCGTCTCCGGCGGCGGCCAGCGGCGGCAGGTCTGGGTCAGCGGATCGGCCACGGGCCGTCGCCCACCGCCTCACGCGCTGATCGACTGGCGCGTTTCGGCGTCGCTGGTGATCGTGATCTTTCGGGGCTTCGCCTTCTCGGCAACCGGAATGCGCAGTGTGAGTACCCCGGCCTGATAGCTTGCCGCGACGCGTTCTGTATCGAGGTTGTCGCCCAGGATCAGCTGCCGGCTGAACACTCCGCGCGGCCGTTCGGCGGCGACCATCTCGCTCTGTTCCTCGCGGCCGGGACGCTCGGCGCGCACGGTGAGAACGTTGCGTTCGATGTCCAGATCGATGGAGTCCGGGCTGACGCCGGGAAGGTCGAACTCGACGACGAACTCATCGCCTTCGCGCCAGGCATCCATTGTCATCAGCGCGGGCCGGGCGGCGGTGCCGAAGGCCTGCTGGGTCAAACGGTCCAGCTCACGGAACGGATCGGTGCGCACCAACATCACTTCCACCTCCAGACAGAGTTGGTGTTTCCTTCCGGCCGCCTGGGTCCGCAGCAGCAGACCTATGGTGGCCGCTATAGATTTCTTATAGCACCAGTGGCAGACTGATGCAAGACCCACTCGCATCGAGGAAGCCGCTGACGATGACGAACCCAGACCCGGACGTTGATCGTGGCGTGTACGGCATCTCCGTCGCCGCGGAGCTGACCGGCGTGGGTGCTCAGAT
>JAVEES010000307.1 GCA_030840285.1 Pseudonocardiales bacterium | reverse complement strand
CGGCGGGTGTCGGTCGGCGGGGCGTGTCAGTCGGCGGGGGTGTGCAGGCTGGTGTGCAGACGCAGTTCGGACACAACACCCGCACCGGTGTCCAGCCCGCGCTGCATGCCATCGGCCGCCCAGCCCGCCGAGCGGTAGAACTCCAGCGATGCCGTGTCCGCGACCGGCAGCCAGGCAACGAGCCGGTGCGCATCGACACCTGCCGCGAGGTCGGCTACCGCGGCCAGAAGTCGAGAGCCGTGACCTCGCCGTCCCCAGCGTGGCTCGACCAGCAGGACGCTGATCGCGACCGTCGATTCGGAGTCAGGATCCTGCGGCCTGGCGTCGGCATCAGGACCGAACGCGACGAAGCCGACCCGCCACTCACCTTCCATCGCGACCAGCACGTGATGACGCGGCGAAGGCGGCGAGGCGATCGATTGCCCCCAGCCGGCCGCTACGGCGCTCGCGTCGAGGGCGTCCAGCACGGGCTGCGGAAGAATCTTGCGGTAACCGGTACGCCAGGTCTCGACCTGAATTCGAGCCAGTTCTTCCGCGTCAGCGGGCGTTGCCGGCCGCACACTCACATCTGCCACTCCGCCAGCCTACGGACGCTGCCGGCCTGTGCCGAGACAGGCTCGGGCTGCTGGAAATGGGCTGCTCGAAAAGGGCTGCTGGAAATGGGCTGCCGGAAAGCAGATGCCGGTGCCTCACCCGGCGACGCGCTCCCGTCGCTTGCGTCGCAGGTGCAGCAGGACGGCGCCGACCGCGATCAGAGCGAGCACCGCGATCGGCGCCCAGGTCAGGTACTGCTCGACGCGATGCAGCGCGCTGGCGAACGCGTAGCCCAAGATGACGCAACCCGAGCCCCAGATGATGCCGCCGACCGCGTTCCAGACCAGGAAGGTGGGATAGTGCATCTTGCTCATGCCCGCCATCGAGGGCATCAGCGCGCGTAGCAGGGCGGTGAGGCGCGCGAACAGGACTGCCTTGCCGCCGTGCCGATGCAGGAACCGATCAGCGCTTTGCCAGCGTCCCTCGCCGACCCACCGCCCCACCTGCGAGCGGCGAAAACCGGGGCCGAACTTGCGGCCGAATTCGAAACCGACCGAGTCTCCGGCGATCGCCGCGACGACGGCCACCGGAATCATTACCCAGATGTTGAGCACCTTCTCGTGGCAGAAGTACCCGGCCACCAGCAGTGCCGTCTCGCCGGGAAGCACCATGCCGATCAGGATCGCTGCCTCGGCGAAAGCGAAGAACGCCGCGATGACGTACAACCAGGACCCGACGTGCTCGCCGAGATGCTTGAGAAACTCCGTCATCAACGGAGCCGGTAGGACGCTCGGGCGCTTGATGCGTTCACCTGAGCATCGTGCCATGCCCGCACTGATCAGTCGCTGAGCAGCGCAGCGATCCCGTCCGGCAGTACTGACCTACACGGCGCGCTGCACTGTCAGAGCTGCGTGGTGGGATGGGCCCATGCCGTCCTCAGTGTTGACCGCGGCCGCCGCACGTCGTATCGCGCTGGCGGCGCAGGGCTTTGCCGCGCCTCGGCCGGCCGGAGCGGTCACCGCGCGGCACATTCGCAAAGCGGTCGACACGATGGGCGTGCTGCAACTCGATTCGGTCAACGTGCTCTCCCGCTCGCACTACCTGCCGGTCTACTCGCGGATCGGCTCGTATCCGCGAGAGGCCCTGGACCGTCTCACTGCGCACACCGCCGGCCCGATCACTCGCGAATACGTCGAGTACTGGGCGCACGAGGCGTCCTTGGTGCCACTGGCAACCCATCCGCTGTTGCGATGGCGGATGGCCAAAGCAGCCGAGGACGCCTGGGGATCGGTCCAGCGAATCGCTCGCGAGAAGCCGCACCTGATCGAGGACGTCCGCCGAATGGTCGCCTTGTCGGGCCCCATTCGCAGCAGCCAGACGGGTGTCGAGCGCGCGGCTCGCAAACCGGGAGAGATGTGGAACTGGCACGACGGGAAGGTGGCTTTGGAATACCTCTTCTGGTCAGGAGAGGTCGGGGCTGCCCGGCGGGTCAACTTCGAACGGCACTACGACCTCATCGAACGTGTAGTGCCGCCCGAGGTCCATGCCCTGCCGACGCCGAGCAGCGCCGAGGCGCAGCGTGAGCTGACCAGAATCGCCGCGCGTGCCTACGGTGTGGCTACCGAGCCGGACCTTGGGGACTACTTCCGGTTGCCGCGGGCCGACTCAAAGCAGCGGGTCGCCGAACTCGTCGACAGCGGCGAATTGCTGCCGGTCACCGTTCAGGGCTGGAACGCCGCCGCGTACCTGTGGCCGGGAGCTCGCCGGCCACGCGCGATCAAGGCACGCGCGCTGCTGAGCCCGTTCGATCCGCTGGTCTGGTACCGGGATCGTGCTCTGCGGCTCTTCGACTTCCACTACCGGATCGAGATCTACACTCCGCCCGCAATGCGAACCTATGGGTATTACGTCCTGCCGTTCCTGCTAGGTGATCGACTGGTCGGCCGCGTCGATCTGAAGGCGGATCGGCAGGCCGGACTGCTGAGGGTCCAGTCGGCTTGGGGTGAAGCGGGCATAGATCAGGACGAGGTGGCCAGCGAGCTGGCGCAGGAACTCGGCGTGCTGGCCAAATGGCTCGAACTGGACGGCGTCGCGCTGGCGAGCCGCGGAGATCTGGCCGCCGCCCTCGGGCGATTCGTCGACAGCTGACCAGCGCGCGACAGCACTACGGGGGTGACGGCCAGGCTCAGCTGGCCGCCGGGTAGGCGTGCCGGGAGCGCCGGATGGTGACATCGCCACGTCCGGTGCGTGCCCGAATGCTGATCGAACTCGACGTCTCGCTCGGGGACTCGGAAACCGGCAGCTCGCTGTTCAGGGCACCGCGCCCGGTGACGGCATCAAGGCGAGCTTGCAAACCCGCGGGCAGGCCCACGGCAACACTGCCCGATCCGGTGACGACCTCGACATCGCCGTGCGCTTCGTCGATCTCTACCGAACCCGAACCTGAGCGCATACGTACCGGTCCATGAGCCACCCCGAGCTGGACATCGCCGCTCCCCAACGCGATCTCGGCAGCCCTGCCGATCTCGGCGGCCCGCACGTCGCAGCTGCCCATCTTGACGGTCAGGCGTCCCGCCACCCGGTTAACGCTCAGGCCCCCTGATCCGCAGCGCGTCCTGAGATCACCCTCGACCTGATCAAGCTGGATCTTCGACGAGCCGCTGGACAGATCGGTGATGCCCAGCCGGCCGCGAGCGGTCACCTCGGCGCTGAAGCTGGCTACTTTCACCCTCGTTCGGGTGGGCACGGCAACGACGATGTCCACCGCGTCGCGCTCGTCGTGGCGGCCGATGAAGGACGGCAGATCGAACCAGCCACCGTGCGGGCGCGGCGCGGCGACGACCAGGCTGGAGCCCTTCAGGGTCACGACCAGGTGCTCGAGGATCTGCGAGTCGGCCTGCCGCGGCCGGACCTGCACCGCTGCCTCCGCCAGATCATCATGAGCCTCGATCGTCAGCGACCCGAAGGCAAACCGGCACTGCAGGCTCAGCGCGCCGTCGATCGTGCCATCGATCGGGAAGGTGTAGTCGGTCATGCTTGTCTCCTGTCGTGGTGGCCCCTCAACCGGTAACCCAGCCGGTCATCCGGTTCGAGCGACTGCCGCCGGCGGGCCAGTTGCCGGGCCAGCTGCTGTTCTGCTCGTTGCGTACCGAGGCCGCTGCCATCCGAATCAGCCAGGTGTTCACCGAGATGTTCGCTCGCGCTGCCGCGTCCTCGATGTCGGCCTTGAGCGCTTCGGACAACCGGAACGAGATTCGGGCGGTGGTGTCGCCGTCGTCGGTGCGCGACGGCGCGTCGTCGTCGGCGGGCGGGCTGCTGACCGATAGCCGCACGGTGTCGGCCTCTACGCCGACAGTGACTGCGGGTGCCGGCTGGGACCCCGCGGCGGCAAATAGCGCGGCGTTCACCTCAGCGGCCGCGCCGGACAGGGCATCGATGAGCGCCAGCCGCACCGAGGCTTGCGCCGTCACGGCGAGTGCCGCGGCGATCTCGCGAGTTCTCTCATCGCCCAGCGCCGCGGCGGCAACGAGCTGCTCCTGTACCCCGGCGACGTAATGCTCGATCTGCATGACGTCATAGTGACATCAAATTACTGTCAACGCAATGTCAGCCACTTGGCCGCGAACAGGCACCGTCCTAGTACGACGCCATGTGGCATACAAAGAGGCTTCAACGCTTCCAGCGAAGGAAAAAATTGTGTAACTGCGCATGACGAGGTTGGCGGTGAACGCTTTCGCGTCAGGACGGTTGGCTGACGAAAGCCTCACCGATCGCGCAGTTGGTGGGCCGTTCGCCGGCGCGAGATGAGTCCGGGCCTGTCATGACGCGGCTCCCGGCGTCCGGTGGCCTAAACTGGCCGAACGCAGGGCCGAGGCGGCGCTTCGCCGAACAGGCACCGCGGTTTCTTGTGCGTATACAGATCGCTTTGAGTGGAGTGCCTCGTGCCCGAAATCGTCCAGCCCAAGGTTCAGGTCATCGCGTGGACCCACTTCGAGGCGCCGGACGGGGTGCCGTGGGAGACCGACACGGACGGTGGTCAGGCGCTGGCCGAGTTCGCCGGGCGGGCCTGCTACCAATCGTGGAAGAAGCCGAATCCGGCGACGGCCACCAATGCCGGTTACCTCAACCACATCCTCGAGGTCGGGCACCTGTCTGTCCTGGAGCACGGCTCGGTGACGTTCTACTTCTCGGGTATCTCGCGCAGCCTGACCCACGAGCTGATCCGGCACCGGCATTTCAGCTACTCACAGCTCTCGCAGCGATATGTGCCCGAGCGCGACGCGGCGATGGTCGAGCCGGACGTCATCGCCGAGGATCCGGGGTTGCATGCCCGCTTCGTCGCCGCCTCCGAGGCAGCCGTCGCCGCCTACACCGACCTCCTGGAAGGTCTGGAGAAGAAGTTCGCCGACGTCGAGCACGCAACGCTGCGACGCAAGCAGGCCCGCCAGGCTGCTCGGGCCGTGCTGCCCAACGCGACCGAGACCAGGATCGTGGTGACGGGCAACTACCGCGCGTGGCGGCACTTCATCGCGATGCGTGCCTCGGAGCATGCAGATGTCGAGATTCGCAATCTGGCCATCGCCTGCCTGCGTGAGCTCAACCGGGTCGCGCCGAACGTCTTCGCCGACTTCGAGATCAGCGCGCTGCCCGACGGTACCGAGGTTGCCTCCTCACCGATGGTCTCCGAAGGCTGATCATCGCAAGCTGAGCCGGCCGCGGCTGAGCACGGCGACCTCGCGTCAGCCAAGCTCGGCGGCCGGGAGCTGGTAGATCAGCTCGGGGACGCCCGCGTGATCGAGCTGCTCCAAGCAGAACCGCATACCGAGTGACTCGGCCACGGCCCGCGATGCCGTATTCCACGGCTGCATCGTGGCTTGCAGCATCGCGCCGGGTTCGAGCTGCTCGGCCAACGGGGCGCTGGCCCGAATTACTTCGGCGGCGTAGCCGTTTCCCCAAGCGCTGGGGGCGAAGCGGTAATAGATGTTCCAGCTGGCGCTGGCACGCCGTACCC
>JAVEES010000304.1 GCA_030840285.1 Pseudonocardiales bacterium | reverse complement strand
GTGAAGGAGGACATCCAATGGGCCAAGACCCACGCGTCATCGAACGTGAGATAGAGCAGACCCGCGAACACATGGGCGACACCGTCCAGGCGCTCGCCAACAAGGCGGATGTGCCGGGCCGAATGCGCCGTTACGTCGGCGAGAAGAGGGAGGCAGTTGTGAGCACGGTTTCAGGAGCGCGAGACGTTGTCTATGGAAGCACCGAGTCGGTGTCCGAGGCCGGGCACGATCTCGGTGACAAGGCGATGGAGGTCGGTCACGAGGCCGGCCGGCAGGCTCGCCGCGCCGGTGGAGTGGCGCGGGAGAATCCGGTGGGGTTGGCGGTGGGCGCCGCGGCGGTCGGCTTTCTGGCGGGCACGCTGCTGCCGCGGACCCGGTTCGAGGACGAGCAGATCGGCGAGCAGGCAGACCAGCTCAAGGAACGCGCCCGCGAGATCGGTGAGTCGGCGGTCGAGCACGGTAGGGCGGTCGCCAGCGATGCGGCAGACGCGGCCATGACGACCGCGAAGGACTCGGCCGGAGAGCATACTGAGCAGATGAAGCGCGAGGTCAGCGACCAGGATCAGGTTGGTGGCCACACCGTCTGACCTGCACCCGAGCCGCGAACACGGCCCGGGTCCTCAGCCCGAGCGGCACGAGCCGCAGGTGGACGACCCGGGTCTTCGCGACCTCTCGCTGCGCGACTACGGGGCGATCATCGTGCGCGCGCTCAAGAAGGCTCAGCACAACCAGGTCACGCACCTGGCGCAGGCGGTCGCCTTCAACGCGTTCCTGGCGATTCCGTCCACGCTGCTGCTGGCTCTCGGCATCTTCAGCTCGGTGGCCGGCCCCGGCTCGGTCAACTCGCTGCTCGATCACCTGAACAGCGTCGTCCCGGCCAGCGCGCTCGACCTTGTCCGCCAGAGCCTCAAGCAGGTGCTGGCCGCACAGCAGGGCGGCGTGATGATCGCGGTGGGCGCGGCGCTGGCGCTGTGGTCGCTGAGCGGGGCCATGCAGACGGTGATGTGGTCGCTCAACACCGCCTACGAGCGCGAGGAGACGCGCGGCTTCTTCCGTGCTCGGCTGGTCTCGATCCTGATGGGGCTGTGTGCGACCGCGGCGGTGCTGCTGGTCGTCGTCGCGCTCGTGCTGGGCCCGCTGATCAGCACATGGATCGGCGACAACGTGGGCGCTTCCGGCGTCGTCACCTGGCTGTGGGACGTCGGCCGGTTCCCGCTGCTCATCGTGGGCCTGATGGCCGCCTTCGCGAGCGTGCTCTACCTGGGCCCGAACGTGCAACACCGCAGGTTCGAGTTCATCACGCCCGGAGCGGTGACCGCGGTGCTGCTGTGGCTGATCGTGTCCGGCGGCTTCGCCGTCTATGCCAACAACTTCAGCAGCTACAACAAGGCATGGGGATCGCTGGCGGCCGTGATCGTGACGCTCACCTGGCTGTGGCTCTCGAGCCTGGCGCTGCTGCTGGGAGCTGAGATCAATGCCGAGACCGAGCGCAGCCGCGGGCTTCGGTCGGGCGACCGTGGGCGGGGCGGACTCGACCCGCCGGCGAAGACGTGAGCGAGCCGGCCGCCGAGCCGCGGCCCGGCTCGCTGCCGGCCCGCACGGTGGCGTGGATCGCGGTGCGGCTGTGGTTCCTGGTCGTGCCCGCGGTCGCCGCGCTGGCGGTGTATGCCGGCCTGCACATGCACGCGTTCGACTCGGGCGGCGCGGTGCTGAACCTGATCCCGAAGGACTCGCCGGCGCTGAGCGCGCAGAGCGACTCGCTGCGGCTGTTCAAGGCCCCCTCGGGCAGCGATGTGATCGTGGTGCAGCGCGATCCGGCCGGTCTCTCGGCGGAGGCGCAGCGCCGCGTCGTCGAGCGGGCGGCGGCGGTCGAGCGCGGCGACGACCCGTCCGGGGCCTCGTTCGCGATCCCGCTGATCGACGTGCCCAAGGTGCCGGCCTCGCACGGCGACATGACGACGGCGGTGACCCACCTCGTGTTCGACGACAGCTTCGCTCCCGGCGAGCGGGTTGCGGGTGGGCACAGCTTCCTGCACAGCCTCGACCAGCCCGGCGACTCCCCGGTCGGCATCACCGGCGTGACGCCGGCCCGGATCGAGGAGGGCAACCTGATCCTCGACAGGCTCGACCTGATCGAGCTGCTGACCGTGATCGCCGTGGCGGTGATCGTGGTGGCGGTGTTCCGCTCGCCGGGCGCCGCCCTGATCGCACTGGCTGCGATCGGTGTCTCGTTCCCGATCACGCTGTGGGCGCTGACCGAGATCACCGATCGCACCGGCTCGGCGCTGCCGGAGGAGGTCGAGCCGCTGGTAGTGGCACTGTTGCTGGGGGTGGTGACCGACTACGCCGTGTTCTTCCTGTCGGAGTTTCGCGACCGCGTTCGGGTCGGCGGTGATCCCCGCACCTGCGCGTTCGAGGCCGCCGTCGAGGTGGCGCCGATCGTGTTCACCGGCGGCCTGATTCTGTCGGTCAGCCTGCTCGCGCTGCGCGCCTCCTCGCTCGGCTTCTTCCGCAACCTGGGTCCGGCGCTGTCGGCCACCGTGGCCGTCGCGATGCTGGTCTCGATCATCTTCGTGCCGGCGCTGATCTCGCTGCTCGGGCGCTTCGCAGTGTGGCCCTCGGCGCGCATGCCCGGGCCGGGGCGGCCCGCGAAGGAGCGACGGCTGCGGGCTCGGATGGCG
>JAVEES010000298.1 GCA_030840285.1 Pseudonocardiales bacterium | reverse complement strand
CAGCTCGCCGAACACCGTCGCGCCATCGCGGATCTCCGGTCAGCTCGAACGCCCGCGCGCACGCGTCGGCCAGAGACGCGACCTCGATCGGTTGCTGGTCGAATCCGGGCCGTGGTTCGCCGGTGGTCCAGCCGGCCGCTGGAGTGACGGACAGCTGATCGCCCGACGTCTCGACATCGAGAAGCCACGCCAGCATGGCCAGGCCGTCGGTCAGTGCACTTGGGTCCTCGAGCAGCGAGCCGGCCGCCAGCAGCACCTCAGGCAGGACCGCGTTGGCGTAGGCAAGTCGTGGCTCGGGCCAGCCCCAGCCCAGGTCGTGCGCGGGCCCTCTGATGAGTTCGGCGGCGTCGCCCAGTAGTGTCCGGGCGGCGGCGTGCTCGGGCCGGTCCCGCAAGATTTCGGCGGCCCCGAGCGCGGCGAAGGCCATCGCCCGGCGCCACGGCGAGCGCTGGGTGGCGCCGAGTTCGAAATGGGTCAGCGCCGAGGCGGCCAACGCGGGCGCGCGGGCGACGGTGGCGCCGAGTCCCCACAGTGCGCGGCCCCAACAGTCTTCGACGCTTGGTTGGTCTTGCCAGTTCAGGTCCAGGCCACGCCGGTTGTGGAAACGTCCGTTGGCGGTTTGCGCTGCAACGACGAACGCGAAATAGGACCGGGTCAGCTTGGCGAGCCGCCCAGATGGATTCGGTTCCCGGACGGCGACCAGCAACCCGCGGGCGACATCGTCGACGCAGTAGCCATGTTCAGTCCGCGGCACGGTCAGCTTGGCGTGTTCGAACAGGCCCGAACCGTCGCTCAGGCGAAACAGGTGCTCGAACGACACCTCGGGCGCCATCATGCGCTGGCGAGCACGGTGTCGGGGCTCAGAGCGTCGGCGGCGACCTCACGGTACTGCTCTGCGACGGCCGGCCACAGCAAATCAGGCGCGATTCGGCTGGCCTCCGCGGCCATTGTGGCGGCCAGTCCCGGCTCGGTGAGTACCCGGCGCAGCGCGTCAGCGATTCCGGCGGGGTCCCGGCGCTCCACCACGATGCCGGCGCCGCTGCCGAGCAACTCAGTCGCATGCGGGAATGCGGTTGATATCACGGGCTTTCCGGCAGTGACGGCCTCTATCAGAACTCCCGAGGTGACCTGCTCGAGCGAGTCGTAGGGGAGCAACACCACATCAGCCTGTCGAATCACGGCGTTCAGGTCGGTGCGGTCGAGGTAGCGAGCGTCGAACCGGACCGAGTCAGACACTCCCAGCCGGTCAGCCCGAGCTGTCAGGGCCCGTCGGTACTGCTCGCCGTGCTGCTCCAGCACCCGAGGGTGGGTCTGCCCGACCACGCGGTAGTGCGGTGCCGGGTTCAGGTCGCCCAGCAACGGCATCGCCTCGATCGCCCACTCGATGCCCTTGCCTTCGCCCAGCAGGCCCCAAGTCAGAATCACCGGATTCACAAGGCGATCTGCGCACCCAGCATCGGCCGCTGCGGATCGATTGTCGATGGCGCCGTGCGGAATCACCCGGATCTTGCCCGGCTCGACCTGATAATGCGCGATCAAACGCTGCCGGGCCGTCGCGGTCATCGTCACCACCGTCACGCAGTTGCGGGCGATCTCTTCCAGAATGCTGCGCTGCCGGGCCGATGGAGTGACCAGCACCGTGTGCAGGACAACCACCGTCGGAACCCACAGTGCCGAGACCACCTGCAGCACATCAGCGCCGTCACGTCCCCCGAAGATGCCGTACTCATGCTGGACGATCGCCACGTCGTAGTTGTTCAGCGCCGCGGCAGCGGCTGCCGACCCGCCCACTTTGCCGCGCACCCATTCGTGACACACCTCCGGGTGTGGCGCGACTTCGGTTTCGTCGACAATGCTGACCACGCCGACCCGATCCTTCGGTGAGCGCAGCGAATCCACCAGCGCCTTGCTGAATGTCGCTAAACCGCATTGGGTTGGCGGATAGGTACTGAGAACTCCGTAGGACACCGACACTGCGAGCCTTCCTGCTTAGGATGCAGCGCCTGGCCGCCGCTGCTGACGGCAACCAGTCAAATGCCGTCTTGATGCGCCCTCGGCGCCTGGCATCCGACCGGAATATGGCACGGTCGGATCGAACACGACTGCAAAGAGATCGTGCATGTTCTGGTTCACAAAATAGAACCGATGCTCTGACCATAGCACCGATTCCTCGTCGGTCAGACCGCCAACTGGGCGAGGCAAAGCCCGGATGCGGGTACCGTAAAAGCCACCGACGCCCGGGCTCGTCTCTCGACGATGTTGATGACGGCAGCCGTCGAGCCTGCAAATCGAGGAACCACATGAAGATTGGCGTCCTTGCGTCGATCGCGCACCGGCTACCTCCGAAGAGTTACGGGCCGTGGGAACAGATCGCGTCCACGTTGACCGAAGGATTCGTTGCCCGCGGCCACGAAGTCACGTTATTTGCAACGGCAAACTCGGTCAGCTCCGCCCGACTGCACGCCACCGTGGCGGGCGGCTACGAAGAAGACCCGGGCGTCGATGTCAAGGTCTGCGAGGCCCTGCACAACGCGGCGGCATTCGAACGCGCGGAGGAGTTCGACATCCTCGCGAACCATTTCGATTTCCTGCCGTTGACGTACAGCCGTTTGGTGTCCACGCCGATGGTGACAACCATCCACGGCTTCTCCTCCGAGCAAATAGTGCCGGTGTACCGGGCATATGACGACATCGGGCACTACGTGTCGATCAGTGACGCCGACCGGCATCCCGATCTGCACTATGACGCCACGATCCACCACGGCATCGACACCGCCCAGTTCACCTTCGCCCCGGACCCGGACGACTACCTGCTCTTCTTCGGCCGCATCCATCCGGACAAGGGCACCCACCTGGCGATCGAGGTGGCCAAGCAATCCGGACGCCGGCTGATCATCGCCGGGCCCATCCAGGACCAGACCTACTTCCGTGACGCCGTGCAACCCCATATCGATGGCGCTTCGATCAGCTATGTCGGTCCGGTCGGCCCCACCGAACGCAATGCACTGCTCGGCGGCGCGCGAGCCCTGCTGCACCTGATCAGTTTCGCCGAGCCGTTCGGGCTGTCCGTCGTCGAAGCGTTGGCCACCGGAACCCCGATCATCGCCACACCGCTCGGTTCCATGCCAGAACTGCTCCGGCACGCAGTCACCGGTTACCTGGCCTCCGACGTGGCCGCCGCGGTCACCGCGGTCGGTCAGCTCGATGAGATCGACCGCCACGCCTGCCGGTACGAGGCCACCTCACGCTTCAGCGCCGACCGGATGATCGAGGAGTATCTAGCCTTGTTTCAGCAAATACTCCACGCCAACCGCTGACCGTCGCCGTCGGCTCGGTATCGGTTCCTTTCGGTCGCCTGGACGGCGACTGCGGCGCCACGAAATGCCGCCTGGTCGGTGCCCTGGCACCGGCGCGCACACCCCGACGGAGTTCAGCGTGCCCGCCGCCCGCGAGGGCAGGTGTCAACGGAAAGCGAAATCGCGCCGATATCCCGTACTTGCCCCGCTGCTCGCAGCTCACCTAATGAAGGCTGTGCGAGAGCACACGGTGCGCGCGGAGCCGTGTCCCCGAGGAACCGCTTAGCGCGGAACACCAACGGCCGGAGCTCAGGCTCGACGACGGGGCGGGCGTAGGACGCGTGCCGCAAGCCCGCGCGGCAGCCGCGACCCTGCTAGCACGGCGTGTGGAAGTCCTGGCCGTATGAGCTGCTGGCCGCTACCGGGCCGACGGCGAGGCGGCGTTCCAAACATGCAGCCCGAGGCGATCACCGCGCTCTGGCCGCTGGCCACCGTTCAGACGTGTGTTGTGCAGTTGGTTCGTAACAGCCTGCGCTATGCCTCCAAAGCCGACTGGGGCAAGATCTCCGCGCAGCTCAAGACCGTCTGCAACACGGTGACCGTCCCAGCGGCCGAACAGCGCTTCGCCGAGTTCTCCCAGCAGTGGAAGGGCAAATACCCGGCGATGATCGGGATGTGGGAACGGTCCTGGACGGAGTTCGCACCATTCCTGCAGTTCCCCGTCGGGATCCGCGAACTGATCTACACACAAACGGCATAGAAAGCCTCAACGCCCGGTTCGGGCAGGCCACCCGCCGAAGAGGGCACTTCCCGAACGAGCAGTCGGCGCTGAAGATCCTCTACCTCACCATCCGGGAACGCCGACCGAACAAGAGCAAATCCCACCGGGCAGATCAACGGCTGGAAACAGATCCTGAACACCGTCGCAATCACCTACGGCGACCGCCTAGGAACCAACTAGCCATGACCGTTACACAAAAAATCTGACAGACCCGAACCAGCTGGCAGGGTTTAGCCGACGTCGCTACTCGCGAAGGTCCGCCTCGCGGTACCGGCTCGTGGGAGGTTCAGCGGAATGTTGAGGCGCTAGCCGCGGGAGTGGTGTTGGTGGTCGCTGGCACGACGAGTCGGTATTGGAAGACCCTGGTCTGGATGAATCCGACGGCGAGCCGCCCGTAGGCGTCGGTGGTTCGTAACAGCATGGTTTGCCAGCCGCCGTTGAGGTAGCGCTGCAGGTAGACCGCGCGGCCCGATGGCCTGACCATCAGCCCGGTGGTGGGGCCGCTCAGCTTGATCAGTCCGTTGATGTAGACAGCTTGGCCGGCTCGGGATGAGGCGATGTAGGCGCTGGTCGCGCACAGCGGGTCCGAGCAGGTGGAGCCGCCGGCGTCGGCGAAGTCGGCGGTGAGCCACTGCTTGCCGTCCGGACCGATCAGGATGTCAATGCCGACGTAGTGGACGGACCCGGAGAGGATGTTGAGCCGGTGCCCGTCGTTCGGGGGCGCCTCGTTGTACATGGCCGTCTGCATGCCGGTGGCGCCGGAGATAGCCAGGTTGGTGGTCCAGCCGATGTTCTCGGCCGCGAAATGCCACGGCACACCGGCAGCGCTAACGCGATCGCCTAATGAGGCCTCGCCGGCCAGCTGGTGCGACAGCAGGTTCGAGCTGGCCATCCTGAGGTTGTGCGCGTGGGCGCTGGTGACCAGGGCCGGGCTCCAGCCCAGCGCCGGCAGATAGTGCGCTGCACGTTCGGAATTCAGCAGCGACAGCACACTCCGCGCCGCCGTCGACTCCGCCACGGTCGACGCCTGCGCGGTACCGCCGGAAACGATGACCGCCGCGACACCGATTGCGGCGCCGAGAAGGGCGCCGGCCTTCCGCGCGAGCCCACGTCGGGCTCGCGCCCGTGTCGTGGGCCCTGCCTGATTGCCGGCACGACGGAGGGTGAAGAGCATGAGTTCGTCCAATCAGCGGCCGATGGGATGGCCCGTGCCGCGGTGAAGCTCGACTGCGCCCTTGCAGCAAAGCGCTCACTCGCTGTGTCCCGATGGGCACGGAGCGTAACAGAGCCCAATGAACAAAGTTGCGATGCGCGAGTTACGTGCTGGTTTCTGGTACGTCCGGGTTGCTGCGGTTCCGCGAGTGACCGGCGGACGTTTCCGTCAGAACATTGGTTGCCAGCGCGTGCGATTCCTGGCCGGCCAGCCGCCAGCGGCTAACGTTCCCGCGACGTCGCGACAGCGCGGGATCACCCGATGCGGCTAGGCGATCGTGATTTTTCGGCGGCGTTGGCAGCGGCCCGCCTGCGCCTGGCTGAAGCGCAGCTGCAATCTCAGGCCGCGCGGGTGCGGTGCCGTTGCGCGGCCACGCGTACGGATCGGCAACGAGCATGAACCAGCGGTAGCTGATCGGCTACCTCATGTGGGCGGAACGCCCTTTACACATAGGGGTAAACGGTGGTAACACTTCATTGGGCCGGTGCCGCGAAGGAGCTAGTTCGACTGGCTATGGCAATTCCTCATCGCGAATTGCGCGAATGGGAACAGAGGTCAACGTCGCGTTCGCATTCGCCGGCTTGGATGAGTTGGTCATGGCTCTGCCTGCTTCGCGGACCTTGTCAGGGTGACTCGGCCCACCTCGGGGGAGGACGATGTCATGTCAACAAAGCTCCGGCGGTCGCCGCGTCGTGCCTATGCCACCAGGATGGGGCCGCGCTCGGTCGTGGTTCTACTCGGCAGTCTGGTCAGTGCCGGGCTGATCGGGCTCGGTCTCATCGGTACGTCTGCGGCCCAGGCCGCCTCGACCGCGCCGACTTCCATTGCGGCCAGCAGCACGCCGCCGGCCACCTCGATCGTGCCCAGCTCCACCGCGATCAGCAGCACGCCGCCGGCCACCTCGATCGTGCCCAGCTCCACCGCGGCCACCAGCACGCCGCCAGCGACCTCGATCGTGCCCAGCTCCACCACGGTCACCAGCACGCCGCCGGCCACCTCGATCGTGCCCAGCTCCACCGCGATCAACGCGCCTACGCCGCCAAGCTCCGGCTTTGTGAATACGGCGACGCCTTCCGGCTTCCCTGTCGGCAACACGGGAGCGACTCACTCGTCGAACCGGACGCCTAACTGGGTTGTGGTGAGCATCGGCCTGGTCGGGCTCGCATCGACGGTACTGCTGGCCCTGGCGTTTGCGCGCCGCGGTGAGCATTCCTAACAAGCAGATAGCCGTCCTGGCGGTCACGGCCGCCGCCGCGGTGGCCGCGCTTTACTTGACGCACGCTCGCGACCAAGGGCTGGGGCCTAACGCTGGGCC
>JAVEES010000296.1 GCA_030840285.1 Pseudonocardiales bacterium | reverse complement strand
AGCGCCAGCCTCGACGTTACGTACGGCCATCGTGACCTCGGCTCCGGCCGCAGCCAGTGTCCGGGCTGTCTCGGCGCCGATTCCCGAACTGGCACCGGTCACCACGGCGCGGCGCCCGGTCAGATTTACGTCGGCGAGCACGTCGCTGGCCGTGGATGTTGCATCGAAAAGTTCGGCAGCCATCTCTTCTCCCTTTACGTCTTTACATATGTTGTCTGAATGTCGAGACTAGACGGCTAGACGGTTAGCGTCAATCTGTCAGAGTGGACGCATGACTACAGGTCCGATCACCTCTCGCCGAACCAATGTCGTGGCTGCTGCCGGCGACGTCTTCAGGCGCTACGGATTTGCGCGAACGACGATGGCCGACATAGCCCACGCGGCAGGGCTATCCCGGCCAACCTTGTATGCGGCATTCCCCGACAAGCCCGCGATCTTCGAGGCGGTGATCACCGACCTCGTCGAGACCGAACTCAGCCGTATCCGCAACGGCAACCGCCGCCGAGCCGGGCTAGCCGCCCAGCTGCGATACGCCTGCGACCAGTGGATGACCACGGGGTACGAGATCATCTCGGCCAACCCGGACGCCGGCGACCTGTTCGACGATCGATTTCCCGCCGTGCAAGCCGGCAACACCGCGTTCGAGGCTCTGCTCGTCGAACTACTCGAACCCGCCACCCGATCCTCAGGCCTCGGCCAATCAGCGGAGGACCTGGCCCGCATGATCACCAGCGCGATGCAGGGCTTCAAACGAAGAGCCACAACCAAAGCCGAGCTGGATCACCTGCTCGACACCTGCCTGCGCGTCACGCTCAAGGCGCTGTCCGTCCCATCCTGAGGACTCTGCTTGGGATGCATCGCGGGCGTCTGCGCACGGCACTATGCTCGGCGTCTCAGCAGGAGGCGGTACGTCGGGCGGAGCAACCGGCCATACATCCTTGCTTGGATGGAGCGATTGGTGTGAGCGACGAAGAACTGGCCACTCCGAACGACGGTCGCAACGAGACCGAAGCCAAGAGGTTGGACCGCAACTACGGCGAGCTGCTGCAGGAACTCCGGGTGTCCGAGACCGGCGTGCAGATCCTGTTCGCGTTCATGCTGTCCATAGCTTTCCAGCAGCGCTTCGCTCAGATCGATAGCTTCCAGCGGACGGTGTACGTCATCACCCTTATCTGTTGCACGCTGTCGGTCGGACTGCTCGTCGCACCGGTGTCCTTCCACCGGCTGGTGTTTCGCAGGGGATTGAAGGGCGAGCTGGTCCGGACCGCGAGCAACCTGGCGATCGCCGGCACCACCTTTCTGCTGCTGGCAGTACTCGGCGGCGTGTTGCTCATCTTCGACTACGTCGTCGGCCGGGCCTTCGCAGTGAGCGTCACCGCGGTGCTCAGCGCATTGTTCGTCGGGCTATGGATCGTGCTGCCCCTGTGGCGACGCCACGTCTACGCCCGCTGAGCCAAGCCGCTTTGGGCGTCTGGAAATACCTCAAATCTCTCCGGGAGAGGGATTTCCAGACGCCCAAAGCGGGGAGACGCGCCGCCCGCTGAGGCTTCAGGCTTGCAGTTCGGAGAGGACGGCCGGGACGGCGTCCAGCAGTTCTCGGGCGAGAAAGCCCAGCGCGCCCACCGAAGCCGCGAGTCGGTCCCCGGCGGCGGCGTGTAGATAGGTTGCCCAGCACGCGGCCTGGGTGAGGGATGCCCCCCGGCCGATCAAGCCGAGGACGGCACCGGCGAGGACATCGCCGCTGCCCGACGTGCCCAACCCGGGATGCCCAGCAGGCACGGTCCAATGGCTGCCGTCCGGCGACCAGACGTGGTTGTCGCTGCTCAGCACGGCCCCGTAACGATCGGCGACCTCTTCGCGCATCGCGTCGGTGACCTCGCCGCTCGCATCCAGCTCGAGCAGCCGTCGGATTTCGGAGCTGTTGGGTGTCAGCACGAGCCGTCCTGCCAGTGCCTGGGCGGCCGTGCCGATGCCCGGCAGCGCGCCGAGTGCAAAGGCATCGAGCACGAATGGCAGTTCTGGCGCGCAGGCGTCGATAAGTGCAACCAGCAGTGCCGCCGCCAACTCGGCATCGTCGAGGCCGGGCCCGACCAGGATCGCGTCGGCATGAGCCAGCCGGCCGGCCAGCTCAGACACCGATCCGGCAGCGATGGAGCCTTGCTCGGTCTCACTCAACCAGACCACACCGGCCTCGGGCACCGCGACCGCGACGGACGCGGCCACCGAGCTACCCACGCCCAACGTCAGGACACCCGCACCCACCCGCAGCGCGCCCAGCCCGGCCAGGATGGCAGCTCCGGGCGTCACCCGAGCGCCACCGACCACGAGCACCCGTCCGCGGCTGGATTTACCTTGCCCCGGCTGGGGAAGCGGCCACTCGCGAAGCGCGGACGGGGTTATCACCTTATCGACGGGCGGCATCCGGCTCTCCCGGCTGAGCTGCGTCTGGCTCACCTGGATGTTCGGTCGGGCTGCTGCCGAACTGCAGTAGGTGATCCTCGCGGTTGTAGGCGGTGCAGCGCCACGGACGATCAACACCGTCGCGCGCCAACTTGGTTAGCGAGGCATTGCCGATCGACCCCGAGCGGACGATGTCGAACAGCGCCGCCTCGTCCAATTCCTCGCAGACATAACGGAAAAGCAGAATCACCGCGTCGTGGGCGACGATGAGCACGCGGGTGTGCTCTGCAGCGGGCCGCCGCTCCAGGTCAGCGAGCAAGGAGCGGATCCGCAAGGCTACGTCGGACCAGGACTCACCACCCGGCGGCCGGTAGTACAGCTTGCCGAGCCAACGACGCCGATCCGCCTCAGCGGGGAAGGCCGCACGCACGCCGACGCTGGTGAGCATGTCGAGCACGCCGAGCTCGCGGTCGCGGACCCGCTCATCGAGGTGGATCTTGCGTTCGAGACCGGCCTCTGACAGGACGATATCGGCCGTCTGCCGCGCGCGCAGATAGGGCGAGCACCACACCAGGTCGGGCTGATCGGCCGGCCGGCTGGCAAGCCATCGTCCAAACGACCGGGCCTGATCCCGTCCCAGTTCGCTCAGCTCGACGTCGGCGTCGCGGCGATCGATGTCGATGCGCTCCGCGGACGCCGCCTCGGCGATCTCACGAGCGACGTTGCCGCGGCTCTCGCCGTGGCGAACGAGGATCAGTTCGGTGATCGGCATGGCACCGAACATACCGGTTAGCGGCTCACAGGCGGCTTTGCAGAGACATGGCGTCATAAGGCGCTCGCACCTTGACGTCGTTGTCGAAGTAGACGAACACATCCAGGCCGGCGGCGAGCCAAGCACGCACGCGCTCCGCCCACCGGTCAAGCTCGGGCTCGGTATATCCACTGGCATAGAGCTCTTGGGCGCCGTGCAGGCGTACGTAGACGAAATCGGCCGTCACGTCGAACATCTGGGGCCACTTGCCTGCGGTGTCGGCAACCACCAGGGCGACCGCTTGCTCTTGGAGCAAGCCGATGAATGCCGGCGAGCGATAGCTGTCGTGCCGGACCTCCATCGCGTGCCGCAGCGGTCGATCCAGCCGGCTACCGGTCCACGCTCGGCCGATGAGTCGCTCGTCGTGCTTGCGAGCCAGGTAGGCCGCCTCCGCGGTCGAGCGCGGCAACCGGTCTAAGAAGTCCCGAACCCGCTGGTAATCAAAGGGCAACGACGGCGGCAACTGCCAGAGGATCGGCCCGAGCTTGTCGTCCAGGGCAAGCGGCCCCGACGCCAAGAAATTCGCCGTGGCCGTCTGGACGTCACGCAGCTTCTTCATGTGCGTGATGAAGCGACCGGCCTTGACCGAAAATACGAAATCGGGCGCGGTCTGGCCGTACCAGGAGCGATAACTGGAAGGCCGCTGTAGCGCGTAGAACGAACCGTTGATCTCTATCGACCCAAGACGCTGCGCGGCATAGGCGAGTTCGGCCCGATGTGGCAGCCCGGCGGGATAGAAATCACCACGCCATGGCGGATACGTCCAGCCCGAAATTCCGACTCTGCAGCTGGCGCCGCGGGGAGCCGCCGCCGGAACCTCGGCCAACCCGCCTGCGGGATTACGCACCCCAGTCCGAGCCTGACAATCTTCTGGCGCGCCGAGCCGGTTCCAGCGATCGCACCGCCCGCACGGATGCCTGCAGAACTGCAGGGCCTGCGTGATCCGCTGAGTCGGCTGCCGTCACCGCGGCCCGGCTGCCTTCCAGCGCGCCGAGGAATGCCTCGGCCCAGAAAGCGACATCGCGCTCGCGCAGGCGTCGACGCATCGAGCGCATTCTGCGGCGGGCTTCGCGAGGTGCGATGTGGGCCGCATGCATGATCGACCGCTTGAGCCCCTCAATGTCGTGCGGGTTGACGATGAGCGCGCTACCGAGTTCGTCGGCCGCGCCGGTGAACTCACTGAGCACCAGCGCACCGGTCTCGTCGTGCCGGACGGCGACGTATTCCTTGGCCACCAGGTTCATCCCGTCGCGCAGCGAGGTCACCAACATGACGTCCGCGGCGAGATACAGCGCGGCCATCTCCTCGCGCGGATAGGACTGGTGGAGATAGTGCACCGGTGGGTGGCCGACCTCGCCGTGCTCACCGTTGATGCGCGCAACCGTCAGTTCCACCTCGTCGCGAAGCGCGCGGTACTGCTCGACCCGCTCGCGGCTCGGGCTGGCGACGAGTACCAGTACCGCCTTTGCCGGATCCAGCTCGCCGTCGTCGAGCAGCTCGCCGTAGGCCTTCAGGCGATGCAGGATTCCCTTTGTGTAATCGAGGCGATCTACGCCGAGCAGGACCAGCTCGGGCTTGCCCACCGCCGCCCGAATTTCCGCGGCCCGTTCCCGAACGCCGTCCTGCCGGGCGAGCTCTCCATAAGCGGCCGTATCGATCGAGATCGGAAATGCCGACGCGTGCACCTCACGGATGTGCTCACCGGGCCGCCCGACCCGAACGTGCGAGCCACGGGTGGTCATCCCCGCCGCACGGCGGCTGGCGCGCAGGAAGTTCGTGACGTCCGCGGCACGCTGGAATCCGATGAGGTCCGCGCCGAGCAATCCTTCGATGATCTGGCGTCGCCACGGCAACTGGGCGAAGATCTCGTAGCCGGGAAACGGGATGTGGTTGAAGAATCCGATGCGCAGGTCAGGACGCAACTGCCGCAACATTCCCGGCACGAGCTGCAGCTGGTAGTCATGCACCCAGACGGTGGCACCGAAGGACGCCGCAGCCGCCGCCATCAGTGCGAAGCGCCGGTTGACCGTGACGTAGCTGTCCCACCAGGTTCGGTGGAATTCAGGGGCGACGATGACGTCGTGGTACAGCGGCCACAATGTGGCGTTGGAGAATCCTTCGTAATAGTCGCGGACTTCCTCCGGCGACAGCCCTACCGGGATGAGTCGCATGCCGTCGGCGTTGAACCGGGCAGGAGCCTTGCCCGCGTTACCTGCCCAGCCGATCCAGACGCCGTCGGCCTCGCGCATGATCGGCGCCAGCGCAGCCACCAGGCCACCAGGACTGGTACGCCATTCGGCCTTGCCGCCGGAGCCTTCGACCCGGTCGACCGGCAACCGGTTCGCCACGACCACGAAGTCGTAATCACCAGGCGGTGGCGCGGTGTCCTCGGCGGACAGGACATTCGTCGAGGCCGTTCGGGTCCGCCGGTCAGCCACTCCTGGTCACCCCTCGGTCACCTGCATCGCCGTGAGGCTCACTACCGAGCCCGGCACGTGGCGCACCGTCGCACCGAAAACGCGTTTGCCGGAGCCACATTCCGCGTCCAGCCTACCGACAACGCCGATGTGGATCTTGGCGGCCCCTGGTCCTCGGCCACCGACCCCTGCAGCGCAAGCGCTTACGACCCTACGGTGAATGGGTTTTGCAGCTCAGTCGGCCAGCGCATTCACCGTGGCGCTGAAGAGGCCGGGCAGCTGTCGGGCGGCTGGCACGAGCGCCTTGCGTACCGGACCCAGGGCGCTGCTGGCCAGCAGCGAGCGGGTGATCAGCTGATGCCGCCGCGAAAGCTGACGCCAGCGACGTTGGTACTGGTCAGGCCGTCCGGCCAGCACGGCGGCGACCAGTTCGCTCGCGGTGGCAAACGTCAGCCCCAGACCTTCCCCGGTCAGCGCGTCGATGTAACCGGCTGCGTCGCCAACCAGCAGGACCCGTCCGGCTACCTGGCGGCGAGCCTGATGCCGCAGCGGCCCCGCTCCGCGGTCGGTGCCAGCAGCCTTCGCACCCCCCAACCGCTCGATAAGGTCGGGAAACGCCCGCAGGTGCTCATCGAAGGACCGCTGGGCCCTGCTGAGAATGGCTATGCCTAGGAGCTGCTCGCCGACCGGAGTCACGTAGGCCTCCGCGTCATCGCCCCAATGGACCTCGACGAAATCGCTCCACGGCGTGATCTCGACGTGCCTGCGTATGCCCCAGCGTTTCGTGCGGCCCACCGGCACCGTGAGTCCCAGCGAGCGGCGCAAAGGCGAGTGAAGCCCATCAGCGGCGACCAGATATCGCGCCTGGAACCCTCCCGCGTGAATGCAGTCGGACTGCTGACTGACCGAGTGGATAGAGCCGCGCTCGACCCGGATACCGGCCGCGGCGGCAGCCTGGCTCAGCGCATTGTGCAGCTCGATGCGCCGTACCCCGCGGCCCAGGCCGGAACGGAAACGAGCCTCGGCGGTACGCCCGCCACGGACGTAGCGGATGCCGCGCAGGTCATGGCCTGCCGGCCCCAGTCCGATTTGCTGCAGCCGCCTCAGACCACCTGGCATCAGCCCTTCGCCGCATGCTTTGTCGATCGGCGCCGCTCGCGGCTCGACCACTGCCACCTCCAGGCCGGCCCGGCTGGCGTGCAAGGCGGTGAAGAGGCCGGCGGGGCCTCCACCGGAGATCAGCAGGTCGATCATGTCGAGCCGGCGAGCACGCCGAGTGCGCGGTCCTCGACGCGGATCCGGTGCCACAGCAGCAGCGCATTGAGGAAGGTGAATAACGCGGCGGTGATCCACGCGCTGCGAACCAGCGGCAGGGCAACGCCTTCGGTCACCACCGCGAGGTAATTAGGGTGCCGCAGCAAGCGGTACGGCCCGGACGTGACGAGCGGCAGGTCGGGAACCACGATCACGCGGGTGTTCCATTGCGGCCCCAGGGTGCCGATGCACCACCAGCGAAGTCCCTGCGCGGCAAGTACGGCCGCCACCATCAGCCAGCCCAGTAGAGGCACGAACGGGCGGTGCAGCGCAATGGCCTCGATCAGGCAGCCAGCAAGCAGCGCGGTATGCAGTGCCACCATCACGGGGTAGTGGCCGGCCCCGGTCTCGAGCCCACCCTTGGACACGCTCCACGCCCGGTTGCGGTTGGACACAACCAGCTCGACGAGCCGCTCGAGGGCGACTGCGGCGATGAGGGCCACGTACCAGATCATCAGTGGCCCCCCGTCAGTGCCGCATCGTGGAGCGAGACGGCTTATGTTGCGTGTTCGTCCCATACTGTCAGCGCGTCACTGGTTCGACCAACCGGCGACGCTGCACAGCTTCGACAGAACGCCGCCCGGGCGAAGGAGATTGGCATTGCCAGTATTGCCGCTGACCACAGGGCTTCTGCGGTCCTGCCATCCGGCTCCCTGCGTCG
>JAVEES010000291.1 GCA_030840285.1 Pseudonocardiales bacterium | reverse complement strand
GCTGAGTGGTGTCTATGTGCTCGGTCATCAGCTGACTGGCACGTTCGGGGTCACCCTGTCCGATGGCCTCGGCGATCTCCATATGCTGCTGACCGGCGACGGCTAGCGAGCCGGGGACATCGCCATGGAAGAGCAACACATCGCTCTGGCCGGCGAATCGGCGGACCGTGCTCACCGCGGACTGAAGAAAGAGATTGCGGGCGGCCTCGCTGACCGCGTCGTGGAACTGCGCGTCGGTTCGCGAGAAGGCCGTCGCGTCGTTGTCGCTACCAGCCACGGCTGAGGCGGCCGCACTCTCACGGATGGCTCGCAGCTGGATCGGAGTGGCCAGGGTGGCGGCCCGCCGTGCGGTGTCTGCTTCGATCAGCCGGCGATAATCCAGGAGCATCAGAACCTGCTCCATGTTCGTCGGCTGGTAGCGGGCGAGTTCGTCGTCGGCTACTGCGGTTGCGGCTGCCGCTACGAAGATTCCGGCACCGCGCCGGACGCTCAGCCGGCCGATCGCGGCCAGAACCTTGACGGCCTCGCGGGTGACGTTGCGGGTGGCTCCGAGAATTTCGGCGAGGCCCTGCTCGGTCGGCAGCCGGTCGCCCGAGCCGAGGCCCTCTTCGGCGATGTACTGCAGGAGCCGCTCCGCGACCAGCTCGTAGCCGGGCCGGTACGGCTCAGCGTCGGCCGCCGGCTCGGGCTGGCCCGACGACGCGGGGATCGCTGCCACGGAAAGAACCACCTCTAAGTCTGCGGTTTATGGAAGCCCATGAACTAGATTCATGTCGGAAAGACTCTGACACATCTGGTTCATCTGTGCAATACCCTGCCGAAACTCAAATGAACCATACTCATTTGCTGTTCGGGATCGCCGCTGTCTCGATCGGGCTGTCTCGATCGGGCTGTCTCGATCGGGCCCGGCTGATCCCTTGATCAAGTCGCGTCCGGTGTCGCTATAGCAGCGCCAACGCGAGTTGATCACCGAAATGGATCGGTACGCCGCCCGGCTGGCCACCACCAGTTGACCCCCAGTGGACCTGCCTGAACCCGTGATCGTGCCTCGGCTGAACCCGTGATCTTGCCTCGGCTGACTCCCGTGTTCCCACCCCGCTGATCCGTGTCTCGACCCCGCTGATCCGTTGATCAAGTCGCGTCCGGTGTCGCCATAGCAGCGCCAGACGCGAGTTGATTACCGAAAACGGGGGCGAATCTGGGAGCCTCCCAAATCCCCTTGGACCATCCCGCGCATGAGCTTGAGCGCTGGTCTAGGGGTTATCAGGCAGTGTTAGCTGTGTGGTGCGGTAACTGGCGGGCCACCGTGCTCAATTCCAGTGCTGATGTGCAGGTCTGGTGATTGCCATGATGTGCCGCCGCCGGTGCGGTTGGCGATCGTGAACACGTCGATAAAGACATGCGAACCGTCAAGTGTTACGCCGCTGCAGCAATTCCCATGCTCCAGGTAATAACCCGACTGGAGTACGCCCGCCGAGGCCTGAGCTGATGCCGGCGGCGCTACGGCGACCGAGGGGTCTGCCAACGCCCACAACGGGGCGAACGCCAACGCGAGCACCATACATCCGGCCCAGCACCGACCGGATTGGAGTGGGGCCAACCGCAACCGATTTCTAAACATCAATCATATTCGCAGATTGGCGTCCAATTTGTCAACGATGAGCGACTTCGTCGAACGCTCCAGACGGGAGCGCGACGATTGCCTACACAGCCTCGGACACTCCTACAGCCTCTACGGGCTGCGGCGGTGACGGTGGGAGCCGTCGCTGTCGGCCTGGCGGCCGCCAAAGCGCTCCTCCCAAATCCCGCAACTCCTTCAACAACCGAGATCGGCCCCCGCAAAGACGCGGAGGGCCGATTTCGGTTGGCGGTGGCGGTGGGATTTGAACCCACGGAGGCTTTTACACCTCACACGATTTCGAGTCGTGCTCCTTTGGCCGCTCGGACACGCCACCGCGACAGACAATACCGTCATCGGCGGTTGGCGAAGAAATCGGTGAGCAACCGGCCGCACTCCTGCTCGCGCACGCCGGCGATCACCTCGGGACGGTGGTTCAGCCGCCGATCCCGCACCACATCCCACAGCGAACCGACCGCACCGGCCTTCGGATCCCACGCCCCGAACACCAGCCTCGCCAGCCGTGCCTGGACGATCGCCCCGGCACACATCGTGCAGGGCTCCAGCGTCACGACGAGGGTGCAGCCTGACAGTTGCCAGTCCCCGAGCGCCGCCCCAGCGCGCCGCAGCGCCACCACCTCGGCATGGGCCGTCGGATCGAAGGACGCCTCCCGCTCGTTGCGTCCGGCCGAGACAACCTCACCGGACGCCGACAGCACCACCGCGCCCACCGGGATGTCCTCAGACACCGCTGCGGCGCGCGCCTGTTCCAGAGCGGCCGACATCGCCGCGTCATAGACGGTATTCACGCCCGAACGGCCTCGAACTCGTCCAGACAGCCGAGCCGCTCGACCACCGAGATGAGCAGATCGATCGGCAGCGTGCTCTCGTGCAGGCTTAGTTCGATCAGTTCAGGGGCCTTCACCCCCAGGTCTTCGACGACGTCCGGATCGCCGAACGGGGCCGCGTCGAGGGCCGGGGGCGCGTCCTCGTCATCGAGCAAGGGGTCCCCGCCGATCTCGACCAGACCGTCAGCCAGGATCGCGGCGAGGGGATACTCCTCGGCGGCGTGGCCGTTGGACAGAAACACCCGGGCCGGCTCGTCGGCGTCGTCGGCAGCGAGGTCAAGCCTCAGTAACGCGGCGTACTCGTCATCCTGCTCGACGGCCAGAATCCTGACCGGCTCCTGGAAGTCACGCAGCAGCTCAACCGCGTCATCCACCGTCTCGCATCCGCTCAGGTCTACCTCGACGATCCGCCAACTGCCCCGATCGCCGAGCATCGCGCATGCGAAGTGGCTCATCGCGTCCCGCTACCTGGACACCCGTCCGGCAGACAGCGCGTCGCGGAACTGCTCTTCCAGCCCGATCCGCTCGATGATGGTGTCGAGCATCTCGTCGGGATAGGCATCCAGATCGTCGAGGATGCTCTCCATCTCCTCCTCACCCACCTCGAGGTCGGCGAACAGGTCGAGCTCGCCGATCGGCCAGACTTCGTCCAACTCGTCCTCCTCCGGCGGATCCTCGCCCAGCCGGTCCAGTACCTGGGCCGCCAGCGGGAACTCCACCGCCGCGGTCAGATCCGACAGCAGCAGGTCGATCCGCCCGCCGTGCGAGCGAGCCAGCAAGAAGAATTCGTCGTCCACACTCGCGACCACGAACGGTCCGCCCTCGGGCGGCTGACCCCTCAAAGCCGAAAGCAGCACCCCGAGATCATCGAGGACGGACGGAGGCAGTGCCTCACATCGCCAGAGGCCGCCGTCCCGGAAAGCCGCGACTGCGAAACCACGCTGCGCCATGACCGATCGTGCCCTTCGCCCGCCCTGAGAACAGCGCGCATAGTTCTTGCTCGGATCGAGGTTCGAGTGTGACAGCACGATCCTGGCACGGACCGGCCCCGGGGAAAAGTCGGATGCCTGGCCAACACCAGGTGCCCGGCCCGATAGACGCCTGCGGGTGGATCAGCAGCGCCTCCAATTGCCCAGTCGAAGTAGGCAAGATCACGTTCAAGGTGACGATCTGTTCCCATCTCGTGACATCCAGGCATCGGATCGGTCACGCTCAGCTAGGAGATGCTTATTACTCACGAGTCCGCGGTTACCTTCGACGGGTGCCCCAACACTTCTCCCGCATCGCGGTCCTCGGCCTCGGCCTGATCGGCGGTTCAGTGCTGCGGGCGCTCGACCAGGGCGGATACCCCGTCGTCGGCTACGACCCTGATCCGGGCGAGGCGGGTGCGGCTCGTGGATCGGGCTACCGCCTGGCGAATGACGCGGCCACCGCCGTAGCCGGCGCCGATCTCGTCGTCCTGGCGATGCCGCTGCCCGAACTGCCGGCAGCGCTGGAATCGATCTCAGGTTCGCTGCGGGCCGGCGTGATCGTGACCGACGTCGGCACCCTGAAGGCGCCTGTGTTGAGCCAGGTACGGGCGATCCTGCCCGCTGCTCGCTTCGTCGGCGGCCACCCGCTAGCCGGTACCGAACAGTCGGGCTTCCTCGCCTCGGACCCGATGCTGTTCCGCGATGCACCGTGGGCCCTCACCCTCGAGGAAGACACCGACCTCGATGCCTGGCTGTCGCTCGCGGTCCTGCTATGCGACCTGGGCGCCAAGCCCGTCCCCACCACCGCACTCGAGCAGGACGCAGCGGTCGCCCGCGTCATCGGCCTGCCACACGTCCTGGCCGAGGCACTG
>JAVEES010000276.1 GCA_030840285.1 Pseudonocardiales bacterium | reverse complement strand
GCGCCAACGTCTCCAGTAGCGCGTGCGCTGCCGCTGTGGCCTGCGCATCAACCGGCTCGTCCGCTTCGACGGCGGCCAGGGCGTGGACCGGAAGGCCGGCTGCGTTGGCCGCTTCCTCGGCGGTCAGCTCGGCGCGATGGCGTGCGGCGAACAGTTGTTGGCCCAGCGTCGCCTGCGGTGAGCGTGCTGCTTGCAGCATCAGCTGGCGGTACTGCCGGCGCACCGCACTGAGGATGGGCACCACCTCCGCAGCGGCGGTGGCCGAGCGAGCCGCGTTGGAGGCGACGTGTTCGAGCCTGCGTAGATCAGCGAGCACCCTGGCTACCCGCTGAGCGTACTCGGCATCCGAAGGCGTTGGCAGCGAAGCGATCTGATTCCCGACAGCATCTTGGGCTACTTCGAGCGCCTGGGCCATGAATGGCGCCTGGCTGGAGTTGGTCAACAGCACGGTTCGCTCGTCAGAGTTGATTGGCTCAGTGCGTTGCCCCCACCGGATCCGGCTAATCGTGCCGGATGGCCAGCCCAAAACCTCCTCGAGCTTGGCCAATGTCGTTCGTCGCGGCCAGCTCCGGCCCTTCTCGAAGGCGATCAGCGCGCCGGCGTTCATCACCTTGTCCCTGGCAAGAGTGCGCTGCGCGATGTCCAGTTCGCGCCGACGGGCGGCCACCGCCGCGCCGGCGCGCGCGACACCGGGATCGATGTAGTCGTTGTTTCCCGTTACCTCACCAGACTCGTCGTCCCAACCGTCCTCGCCGTCGTCCGAGGCGGCGTCCGTGCGGATGGTGGGAGCCGACATGGCCGCGCTTGCCGCCGGTGCGGAGAAGGTGAAGCGCACGGCGATCCCCTCCGGGTGACCCAGATGCAAAGTCATGCCGTCGGTAACGAAGACCGAGGGGACGGAGGCGCCGTCCAGGAACACGCCGTTGCTGCTGTAGTCCACGGCGACCCACTGGACTCCCCTGGTTTCCAGCCGAAGATGATTCCGAGAAATCCGTTGGTCGGGCACCAATATTTGCGCCGGAAACACTCGGCCGATCGTGATGGGTGCGTCGACGGGCTCGACGGTGTAGCTAGTGCCCCCGACGGTGATTACGAGTGATTGTGCCACCGCCAGCGGGCTGCCCACCGTCGTGTCGAACTCTTTCACTGGTATGCCCTCTCACCATGGCTGCCACGTCAAACCGTACAGGCCGCAATGCAATGGATGAAGCACTTGCGGAGCCGATCCGTCGCATCGCAGCGTTCCTGCTTCGGTTGGCGGCATGAACAAAACGCTGACCCGCCCTCACCTACTGCGCCGCGGACGATCCGCTGGGCTACCAATCGGGCGCACTTGGCTAGTCCCATGCTGACCTTCACGGTCATTGTGCCTCGGCAGCTGCCTCGTCCAGTTCGGCGATTTTGATCGGCCGTCGTGCACGACAGCCGTTCGAGCCTGTCTGGCTCGCTTTCCAGATCGAACTCACCTGTGATTATCTTCCAGAGCGCCTTACCCTGCCTGCAAACCTGCAGGTGTACACATGTTTCTCCTCAACTAACTGACTCTCGAAGAATAGGGGTTTATTGCTCGCACGAGTCGGCACCCGAATAACCGACCGGTCGGGGACCCGGGTAAGGAATAACCCCCTGGGGGACGTATAAGACCGACCATGGGCAACAGACCCGGGGACAAGCGCATACTGGAGTCAATAGGGCGCACCTTTGGACGTTGATTCAACTCCGTCCGGGAAGAAGCGCCATGACAAGCCCCAACAAGTTCGACGAGTCGATTCGTGCTGCGATGGTCGAGTTAGTCCGTGGTCACGCGAAGGACTCCGCGCTCGAACGGACCCTAGCCAGCGTTACTAACTCTGCCGTGGAGTTGATAGACGGCGTGGACTTCGCCGACGTGTTGGTTATGCATGAGGGCCAGGCTCGATCTGCCGCTCCCACCGCGCCGGGGGCCGTTGAACTTGATTCCGTTCAACTGCGCCATCGCGAGGGCCCCTGCCTGGAAGCGGCAGTCAACGGGGCGATGATCCGTTGTACCGACCTTCGCGAGGACCGCCGGTGGCCTACATTCGCCAAGGCCGCTGTAGGAGCTGGCGTTCTCAGCATGCTCTCGTTCCAACTCGTTACTCACCACAACGGAGTCGGGGCGTTGAACTTGTTCGGTCACGCGCCGCGCGAGGCCGATACGGCGGGTGAGACGATGGGCGCTCTCCTCGCCACCGTCGCGACCGTCGCGCTAATGACCGCCGCCAGAGAGCAGCAGTTCGAGACCGCGCTCGCCAGCCGGGACGTGATCGGCCAGGCGAAAGGCATCCTGATGAACCACTTCAAAGTGGACGCAGACCACGCATTCGCGATGCTCAAGGAGTTGTCGCAGTCCCAAAACACCCCTTTGCGGTTGATCGCTCAGCGGGTGATCGAGACATTCTAGGTCTGGTGTACCTGGGCGATGTCAATGCAAGGTCGATTGCCCTGGGCTGGCTAGGTAAGTTTGAGTGACCTCTCTTCGGGCACGTTCAAGGGCAGCAATCGATGTGGGACAAGGGTTGAGTCGCGAAC
>JAVEES010000211.1 GCA_030840285.1 Pseudonocardiales bacterium | reverse complement strand
GTATCCGGATTCCACGCTGGGCGAATATGTCTCCGCGGCGCAGCGCAAGCTCGCCAAGCGCATGCGGCAGGCCGGAAAGAGGCAGGCGACGGAGGACGAGCTTCATTTCGCTCGCAAGGCGGGTAAGCGTGCCCGGTATGCCGCCGAGGCCAGCTCCCAGGCCGGCGGTGCCGAGGCCACCGAGCTGGTCAAGACAGCGTCGGCTCTGCAAATGGTCCTCGGTGAATACCAGGATGCCGTGACCGCGACGGCATTGTTGCGCCGGATCGCTGACCAGATTGCGGACGAGGGCGAGAACGCGTTCACCTACGGGATTCTGGTCGCCGACCAGCGCCGATCAGCCGCCGAATCCGCCGAGGCCGCACGCCAGCTCGCCAAGTCCTGAACTCGCGTCAGCGCAGGACGTCGAACACCTTGTCGTAGGAGGCATAGGTCTTGCGCCGGATGAAACCGGCCGACTCGTACAACGCCCCGGCCCCCGTCGGGTTGCTCGAATCGACATCGAGATCCGCCTGCGTGTAACCCTGATCCAGGCCGGCACGCAGCACGGCGAGCAGGCAGGAGCGTGCGTAACCCTTTCGCCGCTCGGCCTGAACAGTGCCGACCCGGCCGACGTAGAGCTCTTTGTCGACGTAGCAGTAGGACATCACATACGCCTTGATTGCCCCGTCATCCCCCCGCACCACGTACGTCGCCTCCGGCCGAAAGGTGCGCGATTCCATCCGGTGATCCCATTCGACTTCGCTGGCCGGCGCGAAGGCGAAATGCGTGGCGAAGGCGTCATTGTGCGCCCGGTGCAACGCCCGGTTGAACTCCGGCCGATACGGCTCCACCGCGGCCATGGGCTCTTCCAGCTGCGGGCCGGGATAGGGACGCCGCATCGAATGGTAGTAGCGAACGATCGAGAAACCGCGTCGCTCCAGCAGCCGGCGCACCGGATCGCCCTCGAGCCCACCGTCGACATTCATGGTGACCGCGATGCCCGGATGCCGCTGGGCGCTGCGTTCGCGGGCCCGCTCCTGCATCAGATCCAGCAGCCGACCGCCGATTCCCTGGCCGCGGAATTCCGGATGTACGCCGCCGCCCAGGTGCGCATAGGCCCGTCCCTCATTCAGCCCGTCCCGAATCCGTAACTGGCCGAAGCCGACCAGGCGATCCGTTCCTTCCCAGACTGCCCAGGTGTCCAGTGCCGGATCCAGGCTGGGTTCATCCAGCTCCTCGGCGAGATTCTCGGGGGTATGGAACTCTTCGGTGTCGTCGACTTCGGCCAGCAGGTTGGCGAGTTCCGACCATGCCTGCACCGATTGCTTGTCGAGCGTCCGCCACCGCAGAGGCATCGCGATTCTCCGTTCAGATCAGGCCCATCAACTCCGCGCCGTTGAACCACAGCACCTGTCGCAGCCAATCATCGCCACAATCCCACTCCAGAAGCGACTGAATTTGCGTCGCGTAGCTGTACGGGATGTTCGGGAAGTCCGCGCCGAGCACGATCTTGTGGGGCAGTTCGCGGTATCGAGCGATGACCCCGTCCGGGACCGGTGCGAGGCGGTTCATGAACGGGGTGCCCACCATGGTCGTGTCAAGCCGGACGTTGTCGTACGCCTCTGCCAGCGCCAGGTGCTCGAGGTACTCCGGCGCGCCGGCGTGCGCCATCACCGCGGTCAGGCGGGGATGCCGGGCAAGAACCGCGCCGATCGGACCCGGACCGGTGTGCCGTCCGGGCAGCGGGCCGGAGCCGCAGTGCACGACGACCGGGACAGCGGCGTCCGACAGCATCCCCCACACCGGGTCCAGCAGTCGCTGCGAGGGGTCGAAGTCACCCACCTGGACGTGGACCTTGACGATGCGGGCGCCCCGCTCCAGGGCCGCGCGAACGTAGTCCGAAGCCTGCGGTTCGGGATAGAAGGTCGCGCTGCGAATCGCTTGCGGATGCTCGTCGGCGAATGCTGAGCACCAGTCGTTGAGCCAGGCGGCCATGCCCGGCTTGTGCGGGTAGGCCAGCGTCGGGAACCGCTGGATGCCCAGCGACGTCAGGGTGGCGATCCGGTCCTCATCGGAGGTCTTGTACTGCACCGGCCATGCCATGCCGTAATGCCGCTCGGCCTCGTCGAAGTACTTCCACACCTTGGCGAGCATCTCGGACGGCAGGAAATGGACGTGGATATCGGCCAGCCCAGGCAGCCCCAGCTCGTGCCAGATCCGGGGAACGTCCAGGTCGGTCAGCGTCCCCGTCACGCTCAGTCGGCCATCCCCTTGGACCGGCGGCCCATCGCCTTCTGGATGTCGCGATCGGCGTCGCGCTTGGCGAGATCCTGGCGCTTGTCATAGGACTTCTTACCGCGGGCCAGCGCCAGTTCCACCTTCACCTTGCCGTCGGAGAAGTACAGCGACAGCGGGACGAGGGTGAGCCCGGACTCCTTGGTCTTGCCGACCAGCCGAAGGATCTCCCCTTTGTGCAGCAGCAACTTGCGGACCCGGCGAGGCTCATGGTTCGTCCAGGAACCCTCGGCGTACTCGGGAATGTGGACCGCGTGCAGAAAAACCTCGCCGCCCTCGATGGTGGCGAATCCGTCGACGAGCGAGGCGCGGCCCTGGCGCAGGGATTTCACCTCGGTGCCCTTGAGCACAACGCCGCATTCGAAGACGTCCACGATCGAGTAGTCGTGACGAGCCTTGCGATTCTGCGCGATGATCTTGCGCGCAGGGGTGTTGGAGGATCGAGCCGTTGCTGCTGCCATGACGCCAAACTACCGTTGCCTGCGACGCAGTTAGAGCCGGACGGCCAGGCGGAGGGTTCCCCAGGCGGTGAGCGCGGCAAGGACGATGCCCGCGATCATGCCGACTCCACCGGCGACGATGATGTCGTTTCCGTCCAGCGGCGGGAGCACCCCGCGCGACACCTGTTCACCGAAGACGCCGTCGAGGATGAACCGCTTGCCGGCCCAGTCGAACAGCAGCGCGATCAGCCCACCGGCCAAGGCGGCGATCATCGCCTCGATGATGAAGGGCAACTGCGTCATCAGCCGGGATGCACCCACGAGTCTCATGATGCCCGTCTCGTTGCGGCGCTGGGCGGCTGCGACCTGAATGGTGTTGGCCATCTGGATGATCGCGCAGATACCGACGATCAGCGCGACGACCCGAGCACCCCACTTCGCGGAGTCGAAGAGATTCAGCATCGTTTTCAGGCTGTCGTCCTGGTTCTGGACGCCGTCCACCCCCGCGGCCTTGGCGTACTCGACCGCCAGCGGCGCATAGCCCTTCTTGAGATCCTTCAGCTTCACCGTGTACGAGGCCGGGAAGACTCCGGCACCCGCCTCGTTGACCAGCTTGTCGCCGAGCAACTGCTTGCCCCGGGACTGTGCCTGCGCCTCGCTGATGTAGGAGTAACTCTTCACCAGCGGGTCATTGGCCAGCTGGGCTCCGATCGCGTCCGTCTGCGCCTGCGTGACTTTTGCCTTGCAGGGCGAGCCGGGCTGGCCTACCGAGATGTTGCTGCACAGGAAGATCGAGACGTTGATCTTGTCCTCGTACAGAGTCTTGAACTTGTTGATCTCTTTGCCGATCAGGAAGGCACCGCCGAGGAAGGCGAGCGAGATCGCGGTCGAGAGCACCAGGGCAACCGTCATGCTGACGTTGCGGCGAAGGCCGGTTGCCACGCCGGACATGAGGAAACTAGCTCGCATGATGTCCTAACTTCGGTTGCGTTGCTATCGGGAGGTGGACTGTCTGCCTAGGTCTCGGTCAGCGACCGATGCCGTAGACGCCGCGGTTCTGGTCGCGCACGACGTGCCCGAGGTCGAGTTCGATGACTCGCCGCCGCATAGCGTCGACGATGTTGTTGTCGTGAGTGGCCATCACGATGGTGGTGCCCTTGCGGTTGATCCGCTCGAGCAGCCCCATGATGCCCTGGCTGGTGTCAGGATCGAGGTTTCCGGTGGGCTCGTCGGCCAGCAGCACCAGCGGCCGGTTGACGAAGGCCCGGGCGATGGCGACGCGCTGCTGCTCGCCGCCGGACAATTCGTTGGGGTAGCGGTGCGCCTTGCCGTCCAGTCCGACCATCTCGAGCACCTCGGGCACGCCGCGCTTGATTGAGCGTTGGGACTTGTTGATCACTTCGAGAGCGAACGCGACGTTCTCGAAGACAGTCTTCTTCGGCAGCAGCCGAAAGTCCTGGAAGACACAGCCGATGCCACGTCGCAGCTCGGGGACCTTGCGCGACGGAAGCTTGGCGATGTCCTTGCCGTTGACGATGACGCTGCCCTTGGTGGGGGCGTCCTCGCGCAGCAGCAGGCGCAGCACGCTCGACTTGCCGGAGCCCGAGGCGCCGATCAGGAAGACGAACTCACCCTTCTCGATGTCGAGCGACACTCCATCGAGTGCCGGGCGGGTGCTCGCCGGATAGATCTTGGTGACGTTCTGGAGCGCAATCACGGGAGTCGATCCTACCTGCCGGTAATCAGATGCCCGGTATGCCCGCGTTTCTCTGAGCAACTCCTCGATTGCGCGACGTCACTTAGGTGCCATGCCGCTGGGGTGTCGGGGCGGGGTCACGCGGCGGGCTGGTCCGGCGGCGGGCTTGTCCAGCGGCTAGTTGGTCCGACGGCGGGCTGGGCGCGGTCAGGCCGAGCGGCGCCAGCGGATGCCGGCCTCGATGAAGTCGTCGATGTCACCGTCGAGGACGGCCGCCGGGTTGCCCACTTCATGTTCGGTGCGCAGATCCTTGACCATCTGGTACGGGTGCAGAACGTAGGAACGCATCTGGTTGCCCCAGGACGAGCCGCCGTCCTTCAACGCGTCCATCTTGGCCTGCTCCTCCTGGCGGCGGACCTCCAGCAGCTTGGCCTGCAGCACGTTCATCGCCGAGGCGCGGTTCTGGATCTGGCTGCGCTCGTTCTGGCAGCTGACCACGATGCCGGTCGGCAGATGGGTGATCCGGACGGCCGAGTCGGTGGTGTTGACGCCCTGGCCACCGGGGCCCGAGGAGCGGTAGACATCCACCCGCAGGTCATCTTCGTTGATCTCGACGTGGTCGGACTGCTCGACCACGGGCAGCACCTCGACGCCGGCGAAGCTGGTCTGGCGGCGCCCCTGGTTGTCGAAGGGGCTGATCCGGACGAGCCGGTGGGTGCCCTGCTCGACCGACAGCGTGCCGTAGGCGAACGGGGCCTTCACCTGGAAGGTGGCTGACTTTATGCCCGCTTCCTCGGCGTAGGAGGTGTCGAGGACTTCGAGCGGGTAGTTGTGTCGCTCGGCCCAGCGGGTGTACATCCGCAGCAGCATCTCGGCGAAGTCGGCGGCGTCGACCCCACCGGCTTCTGAGCGGATCGTGACGAGGGCCTGGCGCGAGTCGTACTCGCCGTTGAGCAGGGTCTGCACCTCTAGCTCGTCGATCGACTTGCGTAGTTTGCCGAGCTCGGCCTCGGTCTCGGTCTTGGATTCTTCGTCGCCCTCGGTCTCGGCCATCTCCCAGAGGAGTTCGGCGTCATCGATGCGCGATCGGAGTTCCTCAACCCGGCGGATCTGGCCCTGGGTGTGGCTCAGCGCGGAGTTCACCTTCTGGGCGTTCTCCTGGTCGTTCCACAGCTCGGGGTCCGCGGCCTGCTTCTCCAGCTCGGATGCCTTGACGCGGAGTTTCGGCAGATCGAGCACCTTCTCGATGCTCGTCAAGGTCGCCGACAATTCCTTCAGTTCGGCCGCTACGTCAGTCACAACAGCTCAGGGTACTGGTCGGCGGCGGTGGCCGGTGACCTCCTCAGGGACGCCGTGTGTGAGCCCACGTACTCAACCGGTGGTCCGGAACTCGTCCAGGTGAACGACATACCGGCCGACGGTCGTCACACCCCGTCCGCTGAGGATGGTGGGGATTCCGGGAAGCACTTGGTGGCGGGTCACACATACCGCGAATTCCGATCCCGGACCGAGTAACGGCGTGATCGCCGCCGACGAGCATTCGGCCGATGCCGCCACATAGCGGACCTCGACATCGCTGGACTTGAGCCCATGCGAATCCAGTGCGATGCGAAGGGCGGCGTCGGCCCTGGCCTGCGGATCCGTCCCGTCCGGGGTGGTGGCGATCGCGCGGCCGACATCACGGGCCGCATTGGTCACCGAGAGCCCGCTGCTCTGTACTTGCGCCACGGCGACGATGAGGTAGACCAGCGGGACCAACACCAGCAGCGCGACGAAGATGAACTCAACGATCGCGTTGCCGGCCTCAGCTCCCTCGTCAAGTTCCTCGTGACGGCCGATGCGTCGTCCGGCCGGCGCGTTCACTGGCCCTCCTTCAATGATTCGCCGAGCCCATCGATAGTCACCAGCGCTGCGATCGGAAGCAGGATCGACCTGATCTGGCCGTGGCAGCGCACCCGGGCCGTCACCAACCCCGACACCGGATCGCGCCCGGGCTCGCCGCTGCACTGCACCGCATGCGCGAGACCACCGCCGGTGGAGCGGCTGATCAACTCATTGGCGCGATCACCACCCGCGGCCGGGTCAACGCCGGCGTTCGCGGCGTAGCGGGCACCATCGGCCGCGGCGGAGGAGACGATCGATCTCACGTAGAGCAGCGCCGTGATCTGTAGCACCGCGAACAGCAGGAACACCAGCAAGATCGTGACGAGTGCGAACTCCACGACCGCCGAGCCTTGCTCGCCTGCCAGCCGTCGATGCCACCGCCGGTGCCCTACGACGGCAGATCGCAAGCTGGCGACGATGTCCTGCAAGTCCCCCGCTCCCGATCGCCTGGCACCGCTACTTCGCTCCGGTGACCGAATCGATCGCATGGGTCACCGCGTCGGTGATCTTGGTCTTGAACACGGCGAGGATCGCGACCACCAGCGCAGCGGTCATAACCGCGAGTGGTTTACGGCGGTAGCTTAGCCCAAGCCCATCTGGCGCCATAAAACTGGGTAGCCGCACGGCTGGACGTCACCGGATACCACATGTAGCGTCGCCAATGCGCCATCTGAACGGCGCGCCGATACCAGAGCCGTCAGACCCCAGCACAGCGGACGCCGGTTGGGCGAGGCTAGACACAAGCGTTCCTG
>JAVEES010000189.1 GCA_030840285.1 Pseudonocardiales bacterium | reverse complement strand
CCCACGGCGATGGCCGCTCGGATCTGCTCGAGCCGTTGCTCGCGATGTGCCAGATACGCCCTTGCCGCCATACCGGCGTCGGCCAGTTCCGGGCCGTGGCCAGGCAGCACCGCAACCCCCCGCAGCCCGCTGAGCCGTCGCAGCGAGTCGAGATAGTCGCCCAGCACGCCGTCCGGATGCGCCACCACCGTGGTGCCCCGCCCCAGGATGGTGTCACCGGTCAGTACCGCCGACGGATCGCCCGAGGCCCCAGGCAGCACCGCCGACGGATCGCCCGAGGCCCCAGGCAGCTCGCCCGATACCCCAGGCAGCTCGCCCGAGGCCCCAGGCAGCACGAAGGACAGCGAATCCGCGGTGTGCCCCGGTGTCGCGAGAACCCTCACCGCCACGCCGGCGGCCTGCACGACGCTGCCGTCCACCAGGCCCTCTGATCCAAACCGATGTGCCGGGTCCAGCGCGAGCACATCGGCACCGGTGCGCTCGCGCAACCGTGCGACGCCCTCGGAGTGGTCGAGATGGGCATGGGTGAGCAGGATCAGCGCGACGCCTCCCGCCGCGTCGAGTACCGCATCCAGATGCCGCGACGACGCGGGCCCGGGATCGACCACGATGGCCCGGCGGCGGCCCGGGTCGTCCCGAAGGATCCAGGTGTTCGTGCCGTCCAGCGTCATCGGGTTCGGGTTGTCGGCCAGCACCACGCCGGCCAGCGGGGTCACCTGCCGCAGCGTCTCGTACGCCAGCATCTAGGACGTGCTCCTCGACGCGCGCACGAAGCCGGCCGGAAGCTCGATAATCGTGCCGTTGCCGAGATCCGCCGACAACCTGCCGTCCTCAGCACGCCTGAGGACGGGCTCGATGGGGGCGATGTCACGTCCGGCGGCGGCGGCCAGGACCTCGGCCGCACTCGCGTACCCGCCGACCTCGGTCAGGGTGGCGATCGTCGGCGGCAACATCGGACGCTGTCCCGCCCGGAACTCGGCCAGCGCCTGATCTATCCCGATCCAGGCAGCGTCTGAGGCCTCGGAGCTGACGCCGGCCACCGTGGCATCCTCCGGTAGCAGAGCCACGAAGAAGTAGGTGTCGTACCGGCGGGACTCCCCCTCCGGCGTGATCCACCGCGACCAAGGGCGGATGGCGGCCAGATCCAACCGCACGCCGAGGTCGATCAACAGCTGCCCGAAGCCGTAGCCGTGGGTCTCGACGTCGGTCCGCGATGCCGGGTCCACCTCGATCGGCGGCTGCGACAACAGCACGCCAACCTCCTCGAAGGTCTCCCGGATCGCCGCCGTCATCAGCCGGCCCGCATCGAAGGAGGTCGCATGAAGCTGCGACGCCACGGACGCCAGGGTGGCCGCCGCCATCGGATCGAGGGCGAGGTCCGCTGACAGGACAGCATCGTCCGGATCGACCGCGCCGCCTGGAAACACCGACATGCCGGCCGCGAAGGCCAGCTGGGGCAGCCGGTTCAGCAACCAGGTCTGAAGTCCCTGCTCGCTGTCACGCAGCAGCACGACCGTCGCTGCCTGCCGCACCCGAACAGGCTCGATACTCGGCGACACGTCAATGCTCGCTCATCAGCCGGCTACTTCGACCATCAGTTCTACCTCGACCGGGGCATCCATCGGCAGTACCGCGACGCCGACCGCTGAACGGGCGTGGCAGCCCGCCTCGCCGAAGACCTCGCCGAGAAAGTTCGAGGCGCCGTTGACGACCGCGGGCTGCCCGGTGAAGTCCGGCGTCGAGGCCACGAAGCCGACCACCTTCACGACCCGGGTGACCGCGTCGATGCCGACGAGTGCGTGAATGGCGGCGAGCGCGTTCAGGGCGCAGGTCCGCGCGTAGCCGGCTGCCTCGGCAGCGGTGACCTCCGAGCCGACCTTGCCGGTGGCCTGCAGCTCGCCGGCCACGATCGGTAGCTGGCCTGAGGTGAAGACGTAGTTGCCGCTCCGGACGGCTGGCACGTAGGAGGCAAGCGGTGCCGGGGCGCTGGGCAGTTCGATACCGAGCTCGGCCAGGCGTTCGGATGGCGTGATCATCCCCGCAAACTACTCTGGCAGTGCTGGCCGCCGCCGGTTTGTACGCTGGGTGAGTGCCCCGCAACCCAAGCCCGCCTCGCCTGCATGTCGTGACCGGCAAGGGCGGAACCGGCAAGACCACCGTCGCGGGCGCTCTCGCGCTGGCACTGGCTGCGGGTGGCAACCGGATCCTGCTCGTCGAGGTAGAGGCGCGCCAGGGTCTGGCACAGCTGTTCGACACCCCTCCGCTGCCCTACGTCGAGACGAAGCTGGCCGCGAACCAGGGCGGTGACGTCATAGGGCTGGCGGTGGATCCCGAGGCCGCGATGCTGGATTACCTCGAGATGTTCTACTCGATCAAGCGCGGCGGTTCGGTGTTGCGCAGGATGGGCGCGATCGATTTCGTGACCACGCTCGCGCCTGGCCTTCGGGACGTCCTGCTCACCGGCAAGGTCAAGGAGGCAGTGACCCGGCAGCGCGCTGGCACGCAGATCTTCGACGCCGTAGTCCTCGACGCGCCCCCGACGGGTCGGATCACCCAGTTCCTGCAGGCCACGAACGAGGTCGCGGGTTTGGCCAAGTTCGGACCGATCCACAAGCAGAGCGTCGGGGTCAGCACCCTGCTGCACTCCCCGCAAACCGTCGTGCACCTGGTCACCCTGCTGGAGGAGATGCCGGTGCAGGAGACGATGGACGCCTCGAGCGAACTGCTCGCCGCGGGCTATCACCTCGGCCGGATCATCGTCAATCGGGCCCGTCCGGAACTCGTCGGCGCTGGCCTGCTCACCCCGTCCGGAATGGTCGACGAGCAGTTGCTCGGTGCTGGGCTGGCCGAGGCCGGCCTGGACGCCGCATTGGCTCCGGCCCTGGCCCGCGAGGTGAGCGACTACGCCTCTCGCCAGCAGGTCCAGCAGCAGGCCGAACGCACCCTGGCTGAGGCGGATCGGCCGATCACCCGGCTGCCGGAGCTGAGCCCACCGATGGATCTGGGCAATCTGTTCGAGCTCGCGGCAGCACTCGACGTCCAGGAGTGGGTATGACGAACCGCGGCAGCTCGGGCTCCGAGCGGCGCCCCGGCGCACCTGCCCTGGACCTGGATCAGCTACTCAAGGATCCCGATATCAAGGTGATCGTCACCTGTGGCAGTGGTGGAGTCGGAAAGACCACAACGGCCGCGGCGCTGGCGTTGCGAGCCGCCGAGCAGGGCCGCAAGGTTGTCGTGCTGACGATCGATCCCGCCCGGCGGCTGGCCCAGTCACTCGGTCTCACCGAACTCGACAACACACCGCGTCGGGTGCCGGGCGTGGGCGACAGTGCCAGTTCGGACGGTGCCCTGCTGGCGATGATGCTCGATATGAAGCGCACCTTCGACGATGTGGTGTCGGCGCATACGACACCCGAGAAGGCCGAGCAGATCTTCGCCAACCCCTTCTACCAATCGCTGTCGGCCTCTTTCGCGGGGACGCAGGAGTACATGGCGATGGAGAAGCTCTCCCAGCTGCGCAATCAGCTCGTGGAGAACGGCCAGTGGGATCTGATCGTGGTGGATACGCCGCCGTCGCGGTCGGCGCTGGACTTCCTGGATGCACCTCAGCGACTCGGGCGGTTCCTGGACGGTCGGATGATCCGGCTGCTCAGCGCTCCGGCGCGGGCCGGTGGCAAGGCGTATCTGAAGGTCGTCAGCGCATCCTTCGGCATCTTCACCAAGGTGATGACCAAGATCCTGGGCAACGACCTGCTGGGCAACGTGTCGGCGTTCGTCGCGTCACTGGAGACGATGTTCGGCGGATTCCGGGAACGCGCCGAGCAGACCTACGAACTGCTCAAAGCCAGCGACACGGCTTTCGTCGTGGTGGCTTCGCCCGAACCGGACGCCCTGCGTGAGGCCTCCTTCTTCGTCGAGCGGCTGCAGCAGGAGGAGATGCCACTTGCCGGGGTGATCCTCAACCGGGTTCACAGCGCGGAGGCAAACCTGTCGACCCAGCGGGCACTCGCAGCGGCCGAGCGGCTGGCCGAGGCCTCGACACCGGACCCGTCCACCGAGCTGGCGGCGGCTGCGCTGGCCGTGCACGCCGAGTTCGCCGAGTCGGCACGACAGGATTACGCCATGATCGGCCGGTTCGCCGCAGCGCACCCCGACATCGCCCAGCGGACGGTTCCGGCGCTGGCCACCGACGTCCACGATCTGGCCGGCCTGCGCGCGATCGGCGATGCACTGGCCGGCTGATCGCCCGGCCTGATCCCCCGGCTCGCTGCCGGAGGCGCCGACAGCTAGCTGTCGGTGCCGTCCGTACCCGGCTCGGAGGAGTCAGCCTTGGTCTGCTGCGGAACAGACCGAAGCCGCCGCTGCTCCAGGCCACCGAACTCGATGACGCGCTGCGGCGAGGAGAAGAACTCCCGCCAGGACTCCACGTCCGGCAGCCGTCGCAGGAGCGTCCGGCGCTCCCGCTCGGTCAGCCCGCCCCAGACCCCGAATTCGGTGCGGCTGTCCAGCGCATCGGCCAGGCAGTCGACCCGTACCGGGCAGGAATAGCAGATGACCTTGGCCTGGTGCTGAGCGGCACCGGCAACGAAGAGGCTCTCCGGGTCGACGTCGCGGCAGGCGCCACGTGCAGCCCATTCGCTGTTGCCGGTCTGGTTCGGCCGTCCGAGCCCGATAGCGGAGGCCATCGGGCGTGGTTTGCGCCGGCGAGCTTGTGCAGTCACGAGCGGTAATCCGTTTCGTCGTTCCAGGCGTAGTGCCCCGTCCTTGCAATGACTTCGACAAGCGCCGGTTATGACGCCGAGTAGTCAAAATTTTCGCTAGCGGCCATCTCATAAGCCGCCTTA
>JAVEES010000171.1 GCA_030840285.1 Pseudonocardiales bacterium | reverse complement strand
ACGTGTGGTTCCAAGAGGCACTCGCGAGCCCACCGGGCTCCCCCGAGCGGGAGAGGTTCTGGTTCCGGCCGGGCCGAGGTGCCGAGCAGGACGAGGAACCCACCGGCTGGACCTCCAACTTCGGTGGACCGACCTGGACGCGCACCAAGAACCCCGACGGCACACCGGGAGAGTGGTACCTGCACCTCTTCTCCCCGGCGCAGCCTGACCTCAACTGGAATCACCCTGATATCCGCGCCGAGCACGAGGCGGTGCTGAGGTTCTGGCTGGACCGAGGTGCAGCCGGCGTTCGGATCGACTCCGCAGCTCTGCTGGTGAAGGATCCCTCGCTGCCCGAGGTGAGCGATGTTCCGGCTGGCCCGGGCCAGCACCCGTACGAGGACCGTGACGAGCTGCACGAGATCTACGCGTCGTGGCGGGCGATCGCCGATTCCTACCCCGACACCCGGGTCCTGGTCGGCGAGCTGTGGCTACCGGATGCGCAGCGATTCGCTCGCTACCTGCGGCCGAATGAGCTGCACACCGCGTTCAACTTCGACTTCATGGCGTGCGCCTGGGAGGCATCCCGGCTGCGCGCCTCCATCGATGCCACCCTGCAGGCACATGCACCGGTGACGGCACCCGCGACCTGGGTGTTGTCCAACCATGACGTCACCCGTCCGGTAACCCGCTACGGCCGCGCCGATACATCCTTTTCCTTTGCTGCCAAGCGGCCCGCGACCAAGACCGACCTAGTCCTCGGTCGTCGGCGGGCACGTGCCGCCGCCCTGCTCGCGATGGCACTTCCCGGATCGCTCTACATCTACCAGGGCGACGAGCTCGGCCTGTTCGAGGTCGAGGACATCCCGGCGTCCCGGCTAGCGGACCCAATGCACTTCCGCTCCGGCGGGATCGATCCAGGACGGGACGGCTGCCGGGTCCCCTTGCCGTGGAAGGGCGACCGGCCACCGTTCGGGTTCAGCGAGGACGGCACGGAGCCTTGGCTTCCACAGCCGGCATCGTGGCGTGAACTCACCGTCGAGGTTCAGGCAGCCGACCCCGCCTCGACCTTGAATCTGTACCGCTCCGCGCTGTCCGTCCGAGCCCGTGATCCGGCGCTGCGGAACGGATCGCTGACGTGGCTGCCCGGGCCGCCCGAGGTGCTCGCGTTCCGGCGCGCGGAGGACTTTGCCTGCGTGGTCAATCTCAGTACCGGCCCGCAGGAGCTGCCACCGCACGTCGACCTGCTGCTTACCAGCACCGCATTCGACGGGCGGTTACTACCACCGGACACCGCCGTCTGGCTGAGGCTCTGACAACCGGCATGGCCTCCGGCCGTTATCGCCGATCTTCCCACTTTCACCACGCTCGGACCGCGCCACCTTTCCACGATCGACAGCTGCACCAACGAAACGGAGACACCCGAGATGCGTAGCACCCGCAAGGCCGCGATCGTCCTACTGAGCACCACGTTGTCGATCGGCATGCTGGCCGCATGCAGTTCGAACAAGCCGGCCAAGACCGCGAGCAAGGACGGCAAGGTGAAACTCACCATCGTCTCGCTCAAGCCCGGTAGTGAGAAGGCAGCCATCGATACCTTCAACGAGCAGGTCAAGCAGTTCGAGGACGCCAACCCGAACATCGATCTGGTTCCCAAAGAATACGAGTGGAAGGCGACCACCTTCGCCGCCCAGCTGGCAGGTGGCACGCTGCCCCAGGTCTTCACCATTCCCTTTACCGACGGCAAGACGCTCATCCAGCGCAAGCAGCTGGCTGATCTGACCTCGCAGGTGAAGGCGCTTCCGTACTCTGCCAACTTCAATCCGAAGGTGCTCGACGCCGCCCAGGACAGCAGCGGCAATATTTACGGAATCCCTTATGCCGCCTACGGTGTCGGTCTGCAGTACAACCGCACCCTGTTCAAGCAGGCCGGCCTCGATCCGGATAAGCCGCCGACAAGCTGGGATGAGATCCGAGCCGACGCCAAGCTGATCGCGGAGAAGACCGGCAAGGCCGGCTACTCCGAGATGACCCAGAACGGCACCGGCGGCTGGATGCTCACCACCCTGACGTATGCCCTCGGCGGGCGCATGGAGCAGAGTTCGGGCGACAAGGTCACCGCGAGCCTCAACAACCCCCAGACCAAGGCCGCGCTGCAGAAGCTGCACGACATGCGTTGGGTTGACAACTCGATGGGCAGCAACTTCCTGCTCGACTGGGGCGGTATCAACCAGGCCTTCGCGGCCGGCAGGATCGGCATGTACATGGGCGGGTCGGACGTCTACACCAGCCTTGTCCAGCAGAACAAGATCAATCCTGCCGACTACGGGCTAGCCGCATTGCCGCTGGATTCCTCCAGCGACGCCGGCATCCTCGGTGGCGGAACGCTGGCAGTGGTCAGCGCCAAGGCCAGCCAAGCACAGAAGGACGCCGCGGTGAAGTGGATCGACTTCTACTACATGCGCAAACTCACCGAGCAGGACGCCGCAACGCTGGACGCCAAGACTCTCGCGGACGGTAAGCAGCCGGTCGGTACGCCGGCCCTGCCGATCTTCGACAAGGCCACCTTGGACAAGTCCAACGCCTGGATCGCCAGCTACATCAACGTCCCTCTGGCACAGATGAAGTCGTTCACCGACGGTGTCTTCAGCCAGAACCTGATCGCCGAACCGGCGAAGAACACCCAGGAGCTGTATGGCGTTCTGGACCCGGTCGTGCAGGCTGTGCTCACCAACAAGAACGCCGATATCGACAAGTTGCTGGACAAGGCCAACTCCGACGTCCAGACCATTCTCGACCGTAGCTGAGCTACTGGATCTTCGGAGATGAAAGGCATTATGAGTTCGCTCTCGACGCCACCGCGGAAACGCGTGGGGCCCACCTCGTGGGTCCGCGGTGGCGGCCTGAGCAATCTGATCTTCCTCTTGCCGACGCTGGTCGTATTCGGAGTCTTTTCCTGGTACCCGATCGGCCGGGCGGTGGTGATGAGCCTGCAGCAGACGAACCTCGTGACGGCGGCCCAATGGGTCGGGCTGGACAACTTCCGGCACGTATTGACCGATCCGTTGCTGCTGACCGCCCTGCGCAACACCGGCTACTTTGCCCTGCTGGCATTGATCTTCGGGTACCCGATACCCCTTGTTCTCGCGGTCTTGATGAGCGAGGTGCGGCGGGCTCGCGGGCTCTATTCGGCCCTTGCCTACCTGCCGGTGGTGGTGCCGCCGGTGGTGGCCGTGCTGCTCTGGAAGTTCTTCTACGATGCCAGTCCCACCGGGGTGTTCAACACGGTTCTCGGCTGGTTCGGCATCGGTCCCTACCCGTGGTTGCAGAACGAATCGACGGCAATGCCGTCGCTCGTGCTGGAAGCAACCTGGGCGGCCGCGGGCGGCACCGTCATCATCTATCTCGCTGCGCTGACCGCGATTCCGCCCGAGCTGTATGACGCCGCATCGGTCGACGGCGCATCGATCTGGAAGAAGGTCTGGCACGTGACGCTTCCCCAACTGCGCGGTGTGCTGCTTCTTACGCTGATCCTGCAGCTGATCGGCACGTCGCAGGTTTTCCTGGAGCCCTACCTGTTCACCGGCGGCGGCCCGTCCAACTCCACGATGACGATCCTGCTGTTGATCTACAACTACGCCTTCGGTCAGAGCCTCGGGGGTGACTTCGGCGCTGCCACCGCACTCAGTGTGATGCTCGCCGTGGTCCTGGGCGTTCTGTCGGCGGGCTACTTCAGGCTGACCCGCAGTTGGGCAGCGTCGTGACTACCAGCGTCGAGAAACCGGATACCGCTGCCGACGCCGTCCAGCCTCGGATGCCTTTACGACCGGCCGGTGCAGAGCCCGCCGCTGCGTCGGCAACCAGGCAACCGGAGGTCACCGGAGCAATAGTCTCCTCGGCAGATCGCCGGCGACCGCTCGTCCGGCGCTGTTCGGCCTCCCTCAACACCGTCGTGCTGGTTGTGCTGCTGATCCTGGGGCTGGGACCGCTGCTCTGGTTGGCCAAGGCGGCGGTGACCCCGACTCAGGACACCCTGCGGCTGCCGATGTCGCTGTGGCCGCACGGGCTTGCCTGGTCGAACCTGTCGACGGCCTGGACCACCATGGATCTCGGCCGCAGCCTCGTCAATACGGTGTGCATCGCGGCGGGGGCGTGGTTCTGCCAGATCGTCGTCGCGACAACCGGCGGGTACGCGCTGTCCGTGTTACGGCCCCGCTACGCGCGGATCGTTACGGGCGCGGTGTTGAGCACCCTGCTGGTCCCCTCGGTCGTCCTGCTGGTGCCGCTGTACCTCACGATCCTCAATCCGCCGGGCGTGGGTCACTCCCTCATCAACTCCTTCTGGGCGGTCTGGTTGCCCGCTGGCGCCAACGCCTTCAACGTGCTGCTCGTGAAGCGCTTCTTCGACAACCTTCCCCGGGAGATTTTCGAGGCGGCCGAGGTCGACGGTGCTGGGCCGTACCGGCTGTTCGCCTCGATCGTGCTGCCGATGTCGCGGCCGATCCTCGGCGTGGTGTCAGTCTTTGCGATCATCGCGGCCTGGAAGGACTATCTGTGGCCGATGCTGGTGCTGCCCGATCCGGCGAAGCAGCCACTGTCCGTCCGGCTTCCGGTGCTGGCCGGCAGCGTGGAGCTGGGCACGTTGCTCGCGGCGCTGATGATCTCGACCATCGCACCAGTCTTGCTATTCCTGGTGGTGCAGCGGTTGTTCCTGCGGGGTGCCGGCCTGGGCGGAGCGCTCAAAGGCTGACACCCCTGTTTCCGTGATCAACTCGCGTTTGGTGCTGCCATAGCAGCTGCCATAGCAGCCCGAAACGTGAGTTGATCAACGGGCAAGGGGGCAGGCTAGGTCTTGGCGGGTGGACGAGGCCGTGGCGATCAACGGACGAAGGTCGGCGGGCTAGGCCCTGACGATGTCGGTCACGGATGCGACGAACCGGTCTCGGCCGTGGTCCTTGGCGATGTACAGGGCGGCGTCCGCTTCGGACAAGGTCTGCTCTGCCGAATGAGTGTCGTCATGCCCGGCGTAGCCGGCGGAGAAGGTGACGGTGGGATGCAGGCGCTGGAACCGCCGCCGCACCCGGCGCAACACGTCATCGACATCGGCCAGTTTGGTTTCGGCCAACACGAGGACGAACTCTTCTCCGCCATAACGTCCTACGTAATCATCGCCACGCAGGCATCCTCGGATGATCGCGCCGAAGTCCCTCAACACCTCATCCCCAGCGGCATGTCCGGCGACATCGTTGAGGGCCTTGAAGTGGTCGAGGTCGCACATCACCAGCACGTCACCGGTAAGGACCTCAGCCAGTCGACGTTCGATACTTCGACGGTTGCCAACCTGGGTGAGGTCATCGATAAGGGCGGTGCGCTCCCAATGCTGGGACACCCGCAGGTGCTGGTGAATCAGCGATGCCAGCACCTCCGACAGCATGATCCAGATCGCCGAGACGATTCCCAGACGGATCGCTGTGCCGCTGTTCCACGTCCCGACGGTGGCAACGTAGGAAGGCCAGGCGATCGGCAACAACAGGAATTCCGCATGCCGCGGCTGAAATGCCCCCGTGTAGGCAAAGCACAGGACGAACAGGCCAATGAAACTGGTGCTGATTTCGGGTCGAGTGAAATGGCCGAGCGTGCCCATTGCGGCCAGAGCGACTGCCGGAAAGATGAGGCCGGCAAGTGCGGACAACCGAGACCAGTTGATCCGCAGGCTGACCAGCAGCACCGCCAGCATGGCCACGGTGATCGAGCCCAGGGCCACCCAGTCCGACGGCGTAGGACGCAGCAGCCCGAAGCAGCCAGCAATGACAACAGACATTGTCAGCAGCAACAGCTGGCCGGCCGCAACGTGGCGCTGGTTGTCCTTCAGACGCTTCCAGATGACAGCGCGAATTTCCTGGACCCGGGTGGTCACGTACTTCTTGGCCACCAGCGGCGATACCATGCGCGCTCCTCTCGTCCCAGGCCGAACAAACCTCTCATCGGCAGGACGCAGGGGCGGCTGAGGGGTTTGGGCACAATGCACTAATGCAACCCGGCACACAGCCTCGTTTGCACCAGTATCCGAGCAGGACCTTAGGCTCTACAGCTTAGGCAACACCTTCGTGTGCTCCATCCTTACGGCCGCCAGCTCGTGCGGGTCGAGGCGCAGCAGCCGCAGGATGCTCGGTGCGATTTGGGTTGTCTGCACCTCGGTGCTGTCGAGCAGGTGGTGGTTCACGCCCGCTCCCGACACCACGAGCGCAACATCACGGTCATCGGCCGCATCCCCGCCGTGTTCGGCGATCTTGGCGACCTTGCCGGTGTAGACGACGCCGTGTTGCCCGATCCCGATCAGGTCCGGCGCGTGGCTGTCGCCGCTCTGGGCGCGGACCAAGGTGTCGGCGGCGTCACCGGTAAAGACCCGGGTGAGCCCGGACGAGGGCACGGTCGATGAGAAGACGCCCTTCGGGTCGGTGGACAGGTTGGCGGGGGCGCTGTGGCTCAGCAAATACTGCTTGGCAAATGCCAGTGCGTCAGTGTGCCGATCCGAAAGCCACATCAGCATCCCGTCGTCGTCCACCGCGAAGGCGACCAGCGGTGCTGCACCCGGATGGCTGGTAGACCACGCGGCATTCAGGCCGTCGATGATCTTGCCGTCATCCACCCGCCGCAGCGCGCTCAAATCCTGTGGGGACTGCCCGTGCTTGGCGGACAGGATGATCGTCGTGCTGTTGTCCAGGCCCGCGGTGTGGATCGTGCTCTGCAACGTACCGACCTGCGCGTCGATGTAGTCCAACGCCTTGGAGAGCAACGGCCCGGGAGTTCCGTCGGAGTTGTACCCGCCGGCCAAACCGTCAGACAGCGGTAGTTTCTCAGCGGTGGATACGGTCTGAAAATTCATGCCGAAGATCGCAGGCGTTCCGACACGGCGACTGCCCGAATGATCCATGCCGTTGATCTCATTGACCACCGCTGCGACCTTCGTGCTGTCGTATTCCTGGGTCAGGGCGTTGTCGGTAGTCCAATCGTCGCCGGCGGCATCCGCGACGCTGTTGATCTCGGGCGTGAACAGGTCCTGCACACCGGTGCCGGACGGCCCGTTGAGGATCTCGTAGGCAGGGTGCTTGTCAGACCAGGCCGTCGTCAGGCCATGAGCCCGCGCAACCTCGAAGACGGTGTTCACCTTGATGTAGTTGTGTGGATATACCGGAGTGCAGCTCGCCGGATCCACCGGCAGGGCGGCCGGGTCGAGCAGCGACTGGGGCGTTGGGGTCATGGCCAGGATCGCCTTGGTGATCGCTGGCGAATCGGCGAGTGTCTGGGCCAGCGTGTTCGTCGGCAGAGCTGCCAGCGCCGGTGCGGACAGCTTCTGCCCGGCATCCAAGGTGATTGGGTTCTGCGATCGGTCAGCGGCTTCGGTCCAGCCCACCTCGCTGCCCGGCGCAGCTGTCGCGCAGTCGACGGTCCCCGGGGGAAGCAGCTGATGGTTGTACGTGTCGTCGTAATAGATGCCGGTCGTACCAGGGCCTCCCCCGGTCAGTTGAGCAACCATGCCTGGGAAGGAATCCGAGGGAAATGTCGTACGCGCATTGGTGTATTCAGTACCGTTGCCGACCAGTGCGGCGAGCGCGGAATGCGGGTGCTGAGCGACGTAATAGGCCAGATCCGATTGATGCAAGCCGTCGACCGACAACAACAGGACATGCTTGACCTGAGACTTCTCGGTAGCGGCTGTTGCCGAGGGCACAGCGAACAATGCCAGCAGCCCGATGCTCAAACCCGCGGCCATCCCGATGTAGCGACGCGACATAACTCCTCCTCCACAGCAGCACGATGACGCTGCGCGGAATTCTTTCTATCGAGGTCGAAGTAGCTGCTGCTAACCCGCCTGCAAGAACGCGGGGTGAACAGTGAGTTGCCGACACTTACCTGTTCCACAGCCAGCTGGCCATGGCTGACGCCTTGCTCCCCTTGGCGCAAACCGCCAGCTGTCACGGCCAAGATATTTACCCAGCTGAAACTCATGCATCCGACAACGGCGTCAATAACAGGCTTAGCATCGGCCTTGTTCGAACGTGGCGGGTCTGCTCGACAACCTGCATCCGGACGGCCGCCACGTCCCTGGTCTGGCTCGTTCGAAGCGTGAGGTGCCCGATGTTCGCTCCCGCTGTGACGCCTGAACTCGCCGAGCATGCCCTGATCGGAGCCGCGGTGCACGCCTTGGCCGTCCGCGTGAGCCAGAGTGGCAATCCGGGCGATCGGACCGATCTTGACTTCGCACGCCGCATTCCGTCCCCCGACGAGCTAGCCGAATCCAGCACCGTGTACGCGATCAGTCTGGTGTGGTGGGCGCACAGCGATATCGGCTCGCGCCGTGGCCTGCTGGATGCCGCTACTCGTCTGATGCTGTATAAGATAGCCGACGATGATGGCGAGCGCCGGTATGAGTCCGGTTACCGGATATACGCCAGCCAGCTCCTCGACGCTGCGTTGTCACCGAAGGCGCACGCCAAAGAGGTCGATGTGAGCCATCTGGTTTCCGGCGTCAAAGAGATCGACCTCATGACGGCCAGGTTCGCGGATACCGCTGTCGCAGCCGTGTTGCTTTCGGACTGCCAGTCATTCGGCGACCCGGCGCGGTCAGCCGAGACGATGCGCGACGAGATGATCCACCTCGCCTACGCGCCACAGGCCGCGTGATGTTCTAGCTGAGGCGCGAGCGCACCGAGGACACCGATTCGCCGTTCTTGAGCCGGCTCGCCATCGTCTGCCCGTCCACCCGGACCCGAAGATCCTCCGGGGTAAGGCCATGCCGTTCGCATTGCTCGATGATGTGGCCGTCATGCGGCCCGAGTCCCGCCGCCCGCCACTTCTCGGCGCGCGCATTCTTGATCGCCTGCTCGGACAGTTGCTGCGTCAGGGCCTCGGAATACTGCTCTGCGCTCGCAGCGGAGGGGTTGTTGTCGGCTGCCTGGCCGAGGGGCGCAGGCGCGCCCTGGCGCGGACGCTGCAGGACACCGTTGGAGGCAAAGGCCGGAGCCACGTCAGGGCGGGCCGGACGCGACGCGGTGTATTGCACCGCCGGAGCCGAGAAAAGCCCGCCGCCCGAACCCGCATACCCGCGCTTGGCCGACCTGAGCCGGTCCCGCACCCTGTCCGCAACGTCGGCGCTCAGCGACGAGTGATCA
>JAVEES010000147.1 GCA_030840285.1 Pseudonocardiales bacterium | reverse complement strand
CCCCACGCCTATTTTTGGGCAAAGCGCGGGGATGACCGGCGCCGTCGCGAGGCCCGGACGAACAGCAGCACCGCCAGCACGAGTGCCACCCCGGAGCCAGCCAGCGGCAGGTAGAACGCCCGGCTGAGCTGGGGCGCCTGCTGCCCTATCCGCATGGCGCCGAGCGGGGCTTGCTCCGAACCCGCAGCCGGCTTTCTCGGCGGCTTGCCGGGCTTCGCGGCGGCCAGCGCGAGCAGCGGTGCGACCCCGGTTGATACCTCATTCGGCTTGCCGGCCTGGGCGTCGGCGGCGATCGCGGCCCGCGGGTCTATCACCCCGAGGCCGTAGTACTGATCCCGGCCGCGCGGGCCCCGATCCACGGCCGAGCCGAGCAGCCGCGACGTGATCTGGCTGGCCGTAGCGTCCGGGAACTTCGACCAGATGAGTGCGAGCGCACCCGAGGTGATCGCGGTCGCCTGCGAGGTTCCGCCACCGACGAACGCGCGCTGGGGCACCTTGGACAGGGTCGCGATCGCGTCGCCGGGCGCGGCCACGCTGAGGTAGGGGTGCCGGGAGGAGAAGCTGGTGACGTTCTGCGCCGAGTCGACTGCTCCGACCGAGATCACCCCGAGGCAGACACCGGGCTCCTCCACAGGGCTGCCGTCCTCGCCCGAGTTCCCGGACGCCGCGACCACCACCGCGCCCTTGCGCAGGGCATAGATCACCGCGTCCTGCAGCGCGGGCGGGCAGGGCTGCTCGTCCTGGCCCTGGTAGACGAAGCCACCGAGGCTCATGCTGATGATCTTGGCGCCGTGGTCCGCCGCGTACTCGACCGCGGCGGAGGTGGCATTACGGGCCGGCGTCCCGTTGCGGATGACGCCGCGCAGCGGGACCGAGATCGGCAGGATCTTGGCGCCGGGGGCGATCCCTTCGATGCCGCCGTAGCCCTTGCGCGCCACGACGAGGGAGGCCATCGCGGTGCCGTGCGAGAAGTCCTCGCTGTCGAAGTCGACCCGGCCGTCGGTGCCGTTTCCGATGAGGTCCGCACCCGCAACCACCCGGCCGGACAGTTCCGGGATGCTGGCCTGGACTCCGGTATCGATGATCGCCACCGTGACGCCCCGGCCGTCGGCGCCGGATGCCCACAACGCGGGCACATTCCAGGCGTCGAACCACCATTCGGGCGCGTCGGTGGGTCCCGGCGCCGCGGACGCCGGCGCGGGGGCGGCAGCCAGCATCACCGTTGCCAGCACGATGCCGAGCGCCGCCAGCCGCTTGCGCCGACCGGATCGCTCAGCCATTCGGAGCAACCCAGTAGAGCCTGCTGAGGTCTTCCACCGACCCCTGCGCGTTCACCGTGACCGTGGTCGCTTGCGAGCGTGACACCTGCTGGTTGTTGAAGTCCCAGACCTTCCAGCTGGCCTCGATCTGGGCATCGGCAGTGACCGTCACCAGGCCGTTGCCAGCGCTGGACAGCCCTACGGAGGGGGTCGAATCGGCGATCCTCTCGGTCAGCCGTCCGTGCAGCGTCCCCGGAACCGGCCGGCCGCCCGCAACCATCGGGCAGAGTGGATCGGTCGAGGTCGGCGCGAGGCAGCGAGTGAGCGCGGCCTCGAGCGCGTCAGCGACCTTCGTCCGGGCGGCGCCGGACAGCTCGGGCCGCAGCGAGATGCTGTCATCAGAGGCCAGCCGGACGCTGGGATGCCCGCTCACGACAACGGCCGGGGAGTCGGTGGCGACCGGCAGGGCGCCGGGAAAGAGCGTCACACTGCTCGAAGGAACCGGACGGCCGGCAAAGGTGATCCGGTCACCACCAGCCGAACGCGCCGAGACCTCGACCGTGCTCGCCACCCGGGAGAGTCGCCAGGACGATCCGCGTTTGATGAGGCCGACCGAGTCCTGCACGGTCTGCGGCCCGTCGGCGAAGTTCAAGGTGTAACGCACGTCGACGGTCGTCTGGGACGTGCCGGACCCGGTTCGGATCACCGAGACGCCAGACAGTCGCGCGGTCTTGGACTGGACGGCCAGCACCTCGCTGGTGAGATAGCGGCCGGAGTCCGCCGAGGGCGGCACCGCGGCGAAGGCCAGGGCGCTGGCCGCGTCGTCATGGGTGAGTGCTGCGAAGTACCGCTTGACCACGGAGGACGCGCTGTGGCTCGAGGCGTACTGCGACCAGCTGATCCCGCCGAGCACGACAGCCAGGATCAGGCTTGCCGCGGCGGCACCCAGCAGTGCACCGCGGGGGCGAGGAGCCACCGGCACCGGAGCCGAGGGGGCGCCCGCCGGCAGCTGGATCGGGAAGGACTGCTCGACCGGAAAGCGCGGAGCGGGCGCTCGCCAGCCGGAATCCCAGGTCATCGCTAGTCGACCGTCCGGCGTCCTGAGAACGCCCGGCCCAGGGTTACCTCGTCGGCGTATTCGAGGTCACCGCCGACCGGCAGCCCACTGGCCAGCCGGCTCACGGTCACCCCCATGGGCTTGATCAACCGCGCCAGGTAGGTCGCGGTGGCCTCGCCTTCGAGGTTCGGGTCGGTGGCCAGGATCAACTCGGTCACCACCCCGTCGGACAGCCGTTGCAGTAGTTCTCTTACCCGCAAGTCGTCCGGGCCGACCCCATCGATCGGGCTGATCGCGCCACCGAGGACGTGGTACCGGCCGCGGAACTCGCGGGTGCGCTCGATCGCCACGACGTCCTTGGGTTCCTCGACCACGCAGATGACGCTGAGATCGCGCCGCGGGTCACGGCAGATCCGGCATTCCTCGGCCTCGGCGACGTTGCCACAGATGCGGCAGAACTTGACCTCGGCCTTGACCCGGCGCAGCACGGCGGCCAGCCGCTCGATGTCTGCACCGTCCTGCGCGAGGATGTGGAACGCGATCCGCTGGGCGCTCTTGGGCCCGACCCCCGGCAGCCTGCCGAGCTCGTCGATGAGGTCCTGAACCGCGCCCTCGTACATCACTGACCTACCCCGTCATCGGGTTTCACCGAGAGCTGTTTCACAGACCGGGGATGCCCAGTCCGCCCATGCCACCAGTCAGCGGACCGAGCTTCTCGCCGGCCAGCTGCTGGGCGTTGTTGCTGGCGTCGCGCACCGCGGCGACCACCAGGTCCTGCAAGGTTTCGACGTCCGCCGGATCGACCGCTTGCGGGTCGATCGCCAGCGAGCGCAGCTCACCGTTGCCGGTCACGACGGCGGTGACCAGGCCACCGCCAGCCGTCCCGCTGACCTCGGTCTCGGCCAGTTCGGCCTGGGCCGCAGCCAGCTGCTGCTGCATCTTCTGAGCCTGCTTCATCAACTGCTGCATATTGGGCTGGCCGCCTGGACGCACGGTGGATCTCTCCTCATCGATTACGGGCTCAGCTTCGAGCCTTCGTCAGCCTAACCCGCACCTCTGGCAGTCTGTGGGTCATGCGCGCCACGCTGACCACGCTAATTCTCGCGACGACCGCGGGACTGGCGCTGGCTGCCTGCAGCGCGGCGCCGGCACCGCGATCCGCGACCTCGACCCTGGCCACCGAGAGCACGTCCAGTTCGGCCAGTTCGGCCAGCTCGGCTGGTTCGGCTAGCTCTGCGGCGACGGCGAAGCCGAAGCCCACCCTGAAACCATCGCCCACTGCGTCCCGGACGCCTGCTCCGACGTCGGCACCACGCACCACGCCGACAGCCCTGCCGAGCAGCTCCAGCCGTGCGGTGATCGTGCCGGCCGGGCGGACCATCGTCCTCAATCCCGGCCACAACGGGGGCAACGCGGCGAACGCGGCGGCAATCAACCGCCAGGTGCCGGCCGGGTTCGGTGAATACAAGGCGTGCGACACGACCGGCACCGAGACCAACGCCGGGTACTCCGAGCACGCCTTCAATTGGGACGTCTCGCTGCGGGTCAAGGCAATCTTGCAGGCCCGGGGCGTGCGGGTGCTGATGACCCGTAGCTCTGACGGCGGCGTCGGCCCGTGCGTCGACGAGCGTGCCCGGATCGGCAATCAGGCGGGCGTCGCGGCCGTCATCTCGATCCATGCCGACGGAGCACCCTCCGCCGGTCACGGGTTCCACGTCTGCGAGGATTCCCGCCAACCGAACGGACCGGCGATCGCGGCTCAATCTCATGCGCTGACCGTGGCGATGCACGATGCGCTGCTGCGCTCGTCCGGCCTGACCACCTCGACCTATCTGGGCAACAACGGCTACTACCCTCGCTCGGACCTGGCTGGACTCAACCTCGCGACCGTGCCGGCGACCTTCCTGGAGATCGGCAATATGCGCAACGCCTCCGACGCTGCCGAACAGACCTCGCCGGACGGAAGGCAGCGGATCGCCAACGCGGTCGCGACCGGCATCCTCAGCTGGCTAGGGCAGGGCTGAGGCCGGCCCCGTGCTGCTCATCGTCGGCGAGGCGCTGGCCGCGTTTCAACGCGAGCTCAGCGTTGACGACGAGCCCGGACGGGCGAGCACGCCGTATCGGAGCCCCGTCGCCAGCGGCGCTCCACTCATCTCGGCCTACATCGCGGGCTTGCTTGGCGTGCCGGTCAGCTTCGTCGGCGGGGTCGGCCGGGACCCGCTCGGCTCTTTGCTGATGCGGTGCCTGGACGCCTCGGGAGTGACGAGCCGCCTCGTCATCCACCCGTCCCTGCCCACCGCGAGCGTGCACATCGACTACCTGCCGGACGGCTCGCGCCGGTTCGACTTCGAGGTAACCGGAAGGGCAGCCGTCGCCGTGGCGGAAACCGCACTCGCAGCCGCGCCGGAGGCCGCCCGCTGGATCCACGTGTCCGGATCGGCCCTGCAGTTCGGTGAACCCCTCGCATCCACCGTGCTGGCGGCGGCCCGGCGCGCGGTCAGTGCCGGGGCGACGCTGTCGGTCGATCCGAACATACGAGCCGAGGCTCGTGACGCGGCGGGTCTCGCGGCCATCACAGAACTCCTCACGATGGCAGCGGTGGTCTTTCCCAGCGAGGACGAGCTGGCAGCGGCCGGCACCGACGAGCAGGCGCTGGTGGATCGTGGCGTCCTGGTCTGCCGCACGCTCGGTGCCGACGGGGCACTCGTCCGGGGAGCCGGCTTCACCTATCGGCTGCCGGCGCTGGCCGACCCGGCCGCCGTCGTCGATACCGACGGGGCGGGTGACACCTTCGCCGCCGCCTTCATCGCAGCGACTCTCGACGGGGCCGGTCCCGATCAGGCCGCTCGGGTTGCATCGCGGGTGGTTGCCAAGGCGATCACGGTGCTCGGACCGACCAGCGTGCAGCTCAGCCCGGCCGATCTGGCGGGTAGCTAGGGATCAAACTCCCGGTGCGCCGGTTCGGTCGGCGTTTCGGTCAGCGTTTCGGTCGGCGTTTCGGTCGGCCAGGGCCGCGATCAAGCCGGTACCGGCATCCTTGATCTGCTGCAGCACGAGGTCGAAGCCCTCGGCACCCCCGTAGTAGGGGTCGGGCACGTCGAGTTCGCCAAGGGCAACCGCGGCAGGATCGTAGGAGCGAAGCAGCACCAGCGATGCCAAGGCCCCGTCCGGGTCATCGGACAGCAAGGCGAGCTGGCTCAGCCTGCTGAGGTGGCCCTGGTCGATCGCCACCACCAGCTCGCGCTCGGCGAAATCGGAAACCTGGAACTGCCTGGCGGTGTGGACCCCCGGCTGATAGCCCTGCGCCGTGAGCGTTAACCGGGATCGGGCGTCCATGTCATCGCCGGCGTGCCAGTCTCCGGTGCCAGCGCTGTCCACCACGACGCCGGCGATCCCGGCCTCGGCGAGCATCGAGCGCAGGACGACCTCGGCGGTGGGCGAGCGGCAGATGTTTCCCGAGCAGACGAAGCACACCCGGAACGGCTCATGCTCGGCGATGTCAGCCATCCATCGGCCGCGCGCCCAGGCTGTTCTTCAGCAGTTCCATCGCGGCAACCTCGGGATCGACTCGGCCGGCGCCCGAACCCGAGATCAGGTCCGAATCCTCGTCCACGCCGTCGTCCTGCTCGGCAGCCTGAGCCGGTCGGGTGGCAGCTTCGGCTGACCGCATCGCCTCGCGGGCCCGGTTCGCTCGCTCACGCGGGTCTGGCGCTGGGCGTGCCTGTTCGGCCTGGGCCGGGCCGTCATTGCCCGAGACCGTGGGGGATCCAGCGGCGGGCGCGCCGAAGTCCGGGGCGTTGGGACCGGCGCCGGAGGCCGCTGCGCTCACGGTGAGTTGCCAGTTGCCAGACACGACCGACTTCAGGACCTCGAGCAGGACGGACAGGTTGCTGTCGTCCGCGATCCGTTTGGCGAGCCCGGCAGGCGCCAGCAGGTGCACCGCCTCGCCGTCGACTGAGGCGATGCCGACCTCGTTCATCATCGCCCACTTGACCTTGCTGCGCTTGTGCAAGGCATCCATCACCTCGGGCCAGATGCGCCTCAGACGGGCGGAATCCGACGCGTCGGCCGGCGCTGATTGAGCGCTGGATGCAGGCTCGGCGACAGCGGACGGGGTGACGGGTTCGGGTGTGGGCTTGCGGTCGGTAGGCACCGGCTCCGCAGCGACGGGCGGCGGAGACACTCCGTCCGGCTCGGCCGACGGGACCACCGGCTCGGCCGCCGGCACCACCGGCTCGGCTGACCGAGCCACCGGCCCGTCCGGTGCATTAAGTGCCGTCGGCGCGGTCGGTGCCTTCCGTCCGGCGGCGTTTGCTGTCATGGGCTCTGCCTGGGCCGATGGCCGGCCCACCGGCTCCGACGCGCGAGGCTCAGCCGACCTGCTCGGCTGGCGGGCCGGGTCGTCCGTACTGAGGCCAAGTGACTGCCGGCGTTCCAGGCGCTCGATGCGCTGCAGCAGCGCCGCGGAATCGGAGGACGCGTCCGGCAGCATCATCCGGGCGCAGAGCAGTTCGAGCATCAGGCGCGGCGAGGTGGTGCCGCGCATATCGGTCAGCGTGGTGTGTGCGATATCTGCGAAGCGCACCAGGCTGGCGGTCCCGATCCGCCGAGACTGCTCGGCCATCCGCTCGGCCTGGTCGGCGGGGTAATCGATGAGCCCCCTGGCCACCGCGTCGGGCACGGCGTCCAGCACCATGAGGTCGCGGAAGCGCTCGAGCAGATCCGCGGCGAACCGCCTCGGGTCGTGGCCGGCCTCCACGACCCGGTCGATGGTGCGGTAGACCGCCGCGGAATCACCGACGGCCAGCGACTCGATCATGTCGTCCAGCAACGCCGAGTCGGTGACACCGAGCAGTCCGACCGCCATCGAGTACGTGACGCCGTCGGGACCCGCACCGGCCAGCAGCTGGTCGAGGATCGACAGCGAGTCCCGGGCCGAACCACCACCGGAGCGCACCACGAGCGGGAAGACGGTCGGCTCGACGACCGAATTCTCGGCCTCGCAGATCCGTTCGAGGTGAGCCCGCAACGCCGAAGGCGGGATGAGCCGAAAGGGGTAGTGGTGAGTCCGCGACCGGATGGTCTGCAGGACCTTGTCGGGCTCGGTGGTCGCGAAGATGAAGATCAGGAAGTCCGGCGGTTCCTCGACGAGCTTCAGCAGGGCGTTGAAGCCCTGCGTGGTGACCATGTGGGCCTCGTCGATGATGTAGACCTTGTAGCGATCGCGTGCCGGGGCGTAGTAGGCGCGCTCCCGCAGATCACGGGCGTCATCGACGCCACCGTGGCTGGCCGCGTCGATCTCGATGACGTCGATCGAACCGGGACCGTTGGGGGCAAGTTCGACGCAGGAGTCGCAGACCCCGCACGGGGTGGCGG
>JAVEES010000139.1 GCA_030840285.1 Pseudonocardiales bacterium | reverse complement strand
AACGTCAGCAACACAACGACTCCTCTGACTCTAGGGATGGATCGAGTTACACGCCGTCGCCAACTTGACGCCATTGGAGTAAAGCGCTGGACCTACCCTCCCAGACTCCACGCGGAACCGTTTGCTTGTACGCCCAACCCCGCAATGACCGTAATGAGGGTGAGGGGACCTAGGATCCGCCCAGTGTCGGTTCGAGTCCGACCGGGGGCACAACGCGTTCAGGCCTAGTTCATCGACGTCATCATGGTGCCGGATTGCGGCACTGCCAGCCCTGGAACACGCGCCGGCGCGACTGCGACGCCGATTGCGAGCACGGCGAGAAGGCCGCTGACCAAGGCGATGCCTGGGCGACGCCATGGCAGCAGCTTTTCCAGCGCGATCAGGGCACCGATCAGCGCCATCCACGCCAGACTCATCACACCGAGCGCGAATAGCGCAGCCATCAACCCCCAACAGCAGCCAACGCACCACGCTCCGTGACGAAGCCCCATTCGCAGCGCACCAAGCCGGCCGTCGCGCCAGTTCGTGAGGATGAACGCAAGCGGGCCGCGGCACCGGGTCAGGCAGGCGCGCTTCAGCGGCGTCAGTTCGTAGGCGGCTGCGAGCAGCAGCACTCCCGCGGCCAGCCAGCGGCCGCCATGCTGCCAGGACAGGTGATCACCGGCGAGTGCGCCGGCAATCCGGACGATGCCATATGCCAGAACGCCGCCGAACGTCCAGGTGATGAGGTATCCCGCGACGAAAAGGCCGGTGGATCCCGCCTGCGTGGGCATCGCCTTGCGCCGCCGGCCACGCTGAATGCCGACGAAGGTCGCGACCATCGGGGCAGCCGACGGAAACATCATCGCGGCCATCATGACGACCCAGGTAACGATGAAGAATCCGAAAGCGCCCAGCGGACTGCCCGGGCCGGCGTCCATGCCAGACATCCGCAAGTCCGAGAGCAACCAGGCCAGCGCTGCGAGCCCGACGAGGATCGCGTAGGTCGCGGTCTGCCAACCATCGAGCACGCCACGGCGGCGGGCACGCAGCGCGGCTCGCCCCGTGTTGACCTGCGCGCTCACGCCGACTCACGCCGACCAGGAATAAGCGGTAGAGAAGCCGGACTTGCCGGCGAGTTCGGGCTCGATGCCGAAAGCCTTGAGACGGGAACCGCCGGCCTTACCTAAGGTCAGCTCACTACCTACCGGATGGAAGACACCGGTAAGGCGGGCCGGCTCGCCCGTCTCGATTCCGAACGGAACGATGTCCTCCAACTCGATGTTTCCTACCTCGCCCAGCCGCAGGCTGTGCCGCCCGTCCGACGATTCGAAAGTCATCGGTACCCGCTCGGCGCCCACCATCTCGCCCACAAGCGGTGCCAGCGCCGCCATGGGTCCGCCTAACTGTCCGCCGAACACGGCGCCGAGCTTGGCGGTCTGCTCCTCGGATGCCGTGTCATCGACGAGCATCCCGAGACGCCAGCCGCCGTCCGTCATGACTTTTGGCGTATCCGCCACCGCGGCAACGGTCAGCCCGCTGACGTCGACCCCTTCGACCTCACCTGAGTCGATGTGGAACACCAGGATCACCTGGCAGCGGTCGAGGTCGGCTCCCAGCGACAGCGAGGCCGTACACGGGCACACCACGTTGCACGTACAGTTCTCGAAATAGCGACCGGAAATGCTCCAGGACATGCGCCACCTCCCAGGCGGGTCCCGGCTGCCCGCGCGGAATCCGGCAGGCGGCCCCCGGCCCGTGAGGCCAGGCCATCGACAGGATCCACCCGAGGGCAGGTCGGTGTAAAGAGCGCGGCCGCGCCGGAGCCAGACCCTTGCGGGCCGGTGCGATCAGGCGAAAGATGCGGCTTACAGTGGCCGCGGCTGCAGGCCTTCGCGACGTCGCGACGGTGGACCGCAGCGAGCCGGCCGCCATTTGTGCTCGAGACCGGGCACGCCGCCCGGCAAGGGGGCAACATGTTCATTCAAGTAATCCAGGGCAAGGTGTCGGACGAGGCCGGCCTGCGTGACTGCATGGATCGGTGGACGCGAGATCTGCAGCCAGGCGCGGTCGGTTACCTCGGTACCACCGCGGGAATGTCGGATGACGGCATGTTCGTGGCGTTGGCACGGTTCGAGTCCGAGGACGCGGCTCGGCGCAACAGCGAGCGACCCGAACAGGGCGCCTGGTGGTCCGAGACGGAGCGGTGCTTCGCCGGTGACGTTACCTTCATGGACTGCACCGATGTGACCCAGTGGCTCGAAGGTGGTTCAGACCGGGCCGGCTTCGTGCAGATCATGGAAGGTCACAGCAGCGACGCGAAGAGCATGTTCCGGATGATGGCCGAGGCGGGCGACCGGATCCGCGAGATGCGTCCGGAGATCATCGGTGGAATGCTGGCCACCTATGGCGAGGACGGCTTTGTCGAGGCGGTGTACTTCACCTCAGAAGCCGAGGCCCGCGAACACGAGAAGATGGAAATACCGGACGATCTGCGGGCGATGTTCGAGGACGAGCAGCGCTTGGCCGGCGATATCCGCTACATAGACCTGCACGAGCCCATGCTGGTCTCAGCGACTCGCTAGGACGCGCAGGCCCGCGATCTGGTCGCTTGAGCGGCCTGAAATTCGACGGCTCGTCCAGCTGGCCGACGCGCTAGGACTCGTACTCGCGCACATTGCCTGGTGGGAGTGGCCACATCGGCTATCCAGGTTGCGCTCCCATTTCCTAACGTGGACGTCGTGGACGCCTACCGGACGATGTTGAAGTCGAAGATTCACCGCGCGACGGTGACTCAGGCCGATCTGCATTACGTCGGATCTGTGACGATAGATCTCGATCTCATGGACGCGGCGGACCTGCTTCCGGGCGAGCTGGTCCACATCGTGGATGTCACCAATGGCGCGCGGCTGGAGACCTACGTCATCGAAGGAGCGCGAGGCAGCGGGATCGTCGGGATCAACGGTGCCGCTGCCCACCTTGTTCATGAGGGTGATCTGGTCATCATCATCAGTTACCTGTCGGTCCCGAATTCGCAGGCACGGGAATTGAAGCCGCGGGTGGTATTCGTCGATGAGCGGAATCACCAGGTAGATCTGCATGCCGATCTGGCGTATCCGGCAGTATTGCCCGGATGACCTCTGTGCCGAGCAGCGCGGCCGGCGCGCTTGCTGAACTCGATGCCGGCCTGCTGTGGCACCCCTACAGCTCGATGCCGGCCCAGCATCAGCCGTTGCTCGTCGAATCGGCGGAGGGCGTGCGACTCAGGCTGGCCGACGGGCGCGAGCTGATCGACGGCATGTCCTCGTGGTGGGCCGCGATTCACGGGTACCGGCATCCGGTCCTCGATGCCGCCGTGCAGGTTCAGCTAGCTTCGATGAGCCATGTGATGTTCGGCGGCCTGACCCATGCGCCGGCAATTCGGCTCGCTGAGCGGCTCGTCCAGATCACTCCGGAGGAGTTGCGGCACGTGTTCTTCACCGACTCCGGGTCGGTGGCGGTGGAAGTCGCGGCCAAGATGGCATTGCAATATTGGATCTCGGCAGGCCGTCCTGGAAAGCACAAACTGATGACCTGGCGCGGTGGCTACCACGGTGACACGCTGCACCCGATGAGCGTGTGCGATCCCGAAGGCGGGATGCACGCGCTGTGGAAGTCGATGTTGCCGGTGCAGGTATTCCAGGACGCTCCGCCGGCCGGTTTCGACGCCCCGCTGGACGAGGCATATCTGGCCCGGTGGGAAGCGGCTCTGGCGGCCGATTCGAACGAGATCGCCGCCATCATCGTCGAACCCGTGATCCAGGGTGCCGGTGGCATGACCTTTCACAATCCGTCGTACTTGACGCGGCTGCGCGAGCTGGCCGACCGGCACGAGGTATTGCTGATCGTTGATGAGATCGCGACGGGTTTCGGGCGCACCGGACGCCTCTTCGCGCTCGAGCATGCCGCAGTCAGCCCGGATATCCTCTGCCTGGGCAAGGCTATGACGGGCGGCTACCTGTCGATGGCCGCAACACTGTGCACGCCCTCGGTGGCTGAGCGGATCTCCTCCGGCGACGTTCCGGTGCTGGCGCATGGACCCACTTTCATGGCCAATCCGCTGGCCGCGGCAGTATCGCTTGCCTCGATCGATCTGCTGCTGAGCCAGCCGTGGCAATCCGAGGTGGGCCGGATCGAGACCGCACTCACCGCGGGGCTCGCTCAGGCCGCAGAACTGCCCGGGGTTACTGACGTGCGGGTGCTCGGTGCGATAGGCGTGCTCCAGCTGCGGGATCCGGTCAGTATCGAGGCGGCAACCCGCGCGGCGGTCGAGTGTGGCGTGTGGCTGCGCCCGTTCCGCGACCTCATCTACACGATGCCGCCCTACATCAGCTCGGATGATGATCTGGTCCGCATCTGTCGAGCGATGCGTGCCGCCGCGGAGGCCAGCGATGCAGCCACGCGCTGAGATGCCGGCGCCGTCCGTCTCCGAGGATGCCAAGGTCAGCGACCTTAACCAGCTCGATTGGCTGGCCCGCACCGCCTCGGCACGGCGGGCGGCGGGTCTGCGTCGGCAACTGCGCCCGCGTCCGGCCGTCTCTGCATTGCTGGACTTGGCGTCCAACGATTACCTCGGCCTGTCACGGGATAGCCGAGTTATCGATGCGGCGGCCCAGGCCTTGCGGGTATGGGGCAGCGGTTCGACGGGATCTCGCTTGGTTACCGGGACGACCGAGTTGCACGCCGAGCTGGAGGTCACCCTTGCCGAGCTGGTCGGAGCGCCCGCCGCCCTGGTCTTCTCATCCGGTTACCTCGCCAATATCGGAGCGATCACCGCGCTGGCCGGCCCCGACTGCCTCGTGGTTTCTGACACTGGCAATCATGCCTCGCTGGTCGATGGTTGCCGACTGGCGAAGTCGCGGGTTGTGGTCATACCGCACGGCGAGTTGACGCTCGCCGAGCAGGCGCTGACCGGACGTCCGGAGGCGCGAGCGCTGATCGTGATCGATGCGATCAATTCTGCCGATGGTGACTTGTCGCCGTTGCGGCGTTGGCACGAGCTGGCGCGCCGCTGCGGTGCCCTGCTGGTGATCGATGACGCTCACGGGGTGGGCGTCCGCGGAAACGGCAGGGGCGCGGTTGCCGAGGCCGGCCTCGCGGGCGAGCCGGATGTCGTTACCACGGTGACTTTGTCGAAATCCCTTGCGGCTCAAGGGGGAGCCGTCCTGGCCGCGCCCGCGGTGATCGAACATCTCATCGATACCGCGCGTACGTTCATCTTCGATACCGGGCTGAATCCTGCGGCGGCCGGCGCCGCTTTAGCCGCGGCGCGGATCATCCTCCGCGAGCCCGAATTGGCAAACGACGTGCTTGCCCGGGCGGCGGAACTGGCAACGTCGTGCGGCGTGCCAGCAACCGACTCCGCTGTCGTCCCGGTGATCGTCGGCGAGGCGGAGCACGCCTACCAGCTGGCGATGGCCCTGCGGGACAAGGGAATTCTGGTGGGTTGTTTCCGGCCACCGAGCGTCCCCTCCGGTACGGCACGGTTGCGAATCACCGCCCGCGCGACCCTGACGGACGCCGAGCTGCGGCGGTTTCGGCAGGCCATGGCCGAACTGTCCGCGCTATGAGGATCATCGTGGTCACCGGGACCGGAACCGGGGTGGGCAAGACAGTCACCACCGCGGCGCTCACGGCGTGCGCGCTGGGATCCGGCCAGAGCGTGGCCGTGGTCAAGCCGGTGCAGACGGGCGTTCGCGCGGGCGAGCCCGGTGATCTGGCCGAAGTCCAGCGGCTCACGGGGCACGCCGATCTGCACGAGTACGCGCGCTTCGCCGAACCCCTGGCACCCGCAACCGCTGCCCGCCGAATCGGACGCTGTGGCCCCCGGGTGAATGCCCTGGCCGATCGGATCGATGAACTCCAGGATCGGGAGCTTGTCATCGTCGAGGGTGCGGGCGGCGCGCTGGTTCGATTCAACGCGGCGGGCGAAACCCTCGTCCACCTGATCAGCCGTCTGGCTGAGCGACACCAGATCGACGTCGTGCTGGTCACTTCCGCGGGGCTCGGGACGCTGAACTCGGCCGCGTTGACAACGGCAGCGCTTTCCCGATCAAGTGTGAGCATCGACGCCGTTGTCATCGGTGAATGGCCCGATCAGCCCGGCCTTGCCGAACGATGCAATCTGAACGACCTGGCAGACTATGCCGACGCTCCGATTCGCGGAGTGATTCGCGGCGGCGCGGGTGCCCTAGAACGGGCCGCGTTCGGCGAGCTGGCCGTCCGCTCACTCACCGCTGAACTCGGCGGCACCTTCGACGCATCGACCTTTATCACCGAACACTCCGCCGCACCGCCGCAGAAAGAGAGTCCTGCATGACTGCCACCGAGGCCATCGGCGAAATCTTGACCCGCGCGCGCGAGCAGGTGTTGGGCAGCGGCGTCGGACTGGGACAAGCCGATCTCATCGAGGTGTTACGGCTGCCCGATTCGCAGTTGGACGCGCTCCTGGAACTTGCCCACGAGGTTCGGATGCGCTGGTGCGGACCCGAGGTGGAAGTCGAGGGCATTATCAGCCTCAAGACCGGTGGTTGTCCCGAGGACTGCCATTTCTGCTCGCAATCGGGTCAGTTCTCCTCACCCGTCCGTTCGGTATGGCTTGATATCCCGAGCCTCGTGGAAGCGGCGCAGCAAACCGCGGCGACCGGGGCGACAGAATTCTGCATCGTCGCCGCCGTGCGCGGCCCCGATGAACGGTTGATGGCTCAGGTCGCCGAAGGCGTGGCGGCGATTAGGGCAGCTGTTGATATCAATGTCGCCTGCTCCCTGGGCATGCTGACTCAACGGCAGGTGGACGCGCTCGCTGCGATGGGGGTGCACCGCTATAACCACAACCTGGAAACCGCGCGCTCACATTTCGAGAACGTCGTTACGACGCACACCTGGCAGGAGCGCTGGGACACCCTGCGTATGGTGGCTGCGGCCGGGATGGAAGTCTGCTGCGGTGGCATCATCGGTATGGGTGAAACCCTGGAGCAACGCGCCGAATTCGCGGCCCAACTCGCTGAGTTGAACCCTGACGAAGTACCGATGAACTTCCTGAACCCCCGTCCGGGCACACCGCTGGCCGAGCTACCCGTCATGAACGCCAAGGACGCACTTCGTACCATCGCGGCATTCCGGCTCGCGATGCCGCACACAATCCTTCGCTTTGCGGGCGGACGTGAAATAACTCTCGGCGATCTCGGCGCGCGCCAGGGAATGCTTGGCGGTATCAACGCCGTTATCGTCGGTAACTACTTGACCACACTCGGACGACCTGTTGCCGCTGACCTTGAACTGCTGGATGAACTACGAATGCCCATCAAAGCTCTCTCGGCGACGCTCTGAGACTCCCTAGCGCATGTCCAGGCCTGATGCGCATTGCCAGCAATGCGGGCAGCAATTGCCGGACGGGCACCCCGCCTGCGTGGTAAGGGCACGACTCGAACCACCCCGATACTGCGCCGAATGCGGGCGCCGGATGGTTGTACAGGTGAATCCGATGGGGTGGAAAGCGCGGTGCGTGCAACACGGCGATAGCTCGGGGTAGCGGATCGTCACACCGGCGGCGGGGGTATCGATGAAGTGCCGGATAGCCCGCTCGAAGGATCGTGGGATTCTGTGGAGTTTCACATCCAGTTGACTCGAATGTTTTGCAGATCACCCGAGCCATGTCGCGAGCCTTTGTCGACGTCCGCGATAGCTGTTTTGAATCGGCTTCGTGATACTGCGCGCCTTAATCCTTGGTCGCAGCTAGGCCTGATCACTGAATCCGGCCAAGGCCTGTTGGACGTGCGCCGACCCGGCGTTTTTGACTGTAGGGCTCTATTAGCGGAAGATTAGCGCATGGCAAAAACTGTGGTTATGACTGACGACATCGACGGCTCGGCAAATGCGGAGACCGTGACCTTCAGCTTCGATGGGGCGAACTACGAGATCGACCTCTCTAAGAAGAACCGGACCGCGTTGGAAAAGGCCGTCCGCCCATTCCTCGATGCGGCCCGCCGGACGTCCGGACGGGGACCTCGCGCTGCGAGCACCGGACGAGGCCGCCCCCGCCGCTCTAACTCCTCGGTCGATCTGGCAAGCGTTCGTGCCTGGGCCGCCGAGAACGGAATCCAGGTATCGAGCCGTGGACGTATCAGCGCGGCCGTGATGGAGCAATACCGCTCCGCCAACTAGCCCCGCCCCGCCCCGCCCGCTTTGGGCGTCTGGAAATCCCCTTATCCAGCCGAATTCGGTGACTTCGGGACGCCCAATGCGGATGGGTGCGAGCGATCGGGCCTCGAGCGGATGGTGCGGGTCGGGAACTTCCGCAGTACCTCCAGACGTTGACCCGGTGTAGTAAGCCCGCACCACCGCGGTGGGGCGATCGAAGGAGGACCACAGTGGCCAGCAACCCTGTCTTGCGGGGTTTCGAGAGGACCGGCCGACCGGGGATCACCCCGCCGGGCGCGACGGGACGTGCCGTCCCACCGCCGCCGTCAGCGGACCAGCTCAACCAGTGGTACGCCCAGCCGGCCTACAACCAGCAGCCCGGCTTCCCGCCTCAGGCGCCGCCGGTGACGCCTTCGAGGTACCTGACCCTCGATGACGTCATCACCCGATCGGTCGTACTGATTGCCACGGTATTCGTGGCCGCGGCCGTGGCCTGGTTCTCCCCGGCCTCCCTGCGGGGCCTGTTCCTCATCGTCGGCTTCCTCGGCGCGCTGGGTCTCGGGCTCTACATGGGCTTCTCGGGCAAGGCCAACGCCACCACCGCCACCGCGTACGCGGCGCTCGAAGGGCTCGCGCTGGGCGGCATCAGCAAGGTCTTCAACGACGCCTGGCCCGGAATCGTGGTGCAGGCGGTAACCGGCACCATCATGGTCGCCGGTGGTGTGCTCGTCGTCTACAAGACCGGTGCCGTTCGGGTCACCCCGAAGTTCACCAAGATCGTGTTTGCCGCGACGCTCGGTGCCGTCGGGCTGATGCTAGTCAACGTTCTCGCAAGCCTGTTCACTCCCGGCGGGCTCGGTTTGCGTGACGCCTCGAGCCCGGCCCTGGCTATCGGTTTCAGCTTGCTCTGCATCGTGATCGCGGCCGCGAATCTGATCGTCGACTTCGACATGATCGAGCAGTCCGTGCGGCGGGGCGTCGACGAGCGGGTCGGCTGGTACCTGTCCTGGGGCATCCTGGTCACCCTCGTCTGGCTGTATCTGGAGATCCTGCGACTTCTGAGCTACCTGCGCGGCAGCGACTGATACGTGCTACTCAACGCCGCGTAGCACTGAAGGGGCCCCGTTTCTCGCCAGAGAAACGGGGCCCTCGCCATGTACACCCCAAGGTCCAAGACCGGATCTCAGCTGAGCCGTTCGAGCACCATCGCCATTCCCTGACCGCCGCCGACGCACATCGTCTCAAGCCCGAACTGCTTGTCGTGCGTCTGCAGCGAGTTGATCAGAGTGGTCGTAATCCGGGCTCCGGTCATCCCGAACGGGTGGCCTACGGCGATCGCTCCACCATTGACGTTGAGCCGATCCAGCTCGACACCGAGTTCGCGGTAGGACGGGATCACCTGGGCGGCAAAGGCCTCATTGATCTCGACGAGATCGATATCGCCGATCGACATGCCGGCTCTCCGGAGTGCCTGCCTGGACGCCTCCACCGGGCCCAGCCCCATGATCTCCGGCGAC
>JAVEES010000108.1 GCA_030840285.1 Pseudonocardiales bacterium | reverse complement strand
GATCTCCACCCGTCCGTCGGGGAGGTTCTTGGCCCAGCCGACGAGGTGAAGTTCCAGCGCCCGGGAGCGCGTCCACCAGCGGAAGCCGACGCCCTGCACCTGCCCGGACACCCATGCACTGAGCCGTACCGGGTCCGAAGTACTGCTCATGCGAGCAGCCGCCGCGGGGCACGCTGGCAGCGGGGACAGAAGTATGAGGAGCGATTCATCCACTTCTCGCGGCGGATCGCGCTGCCGCATCGCGAGCACGGGAGCCCCGCCCTGCCATATGCGTTCAGCGACCGGTCGAAGTAACCGCTCTCGCCGTTGACATTGACGTACAGGGAATCGAAGGACGTGCCGCCGGCGCCGAGCGCGTCGCCGAACACCTCGCGCAGCTCCGCCAGCAGGCTTCGCAGCTGCGAGGGCCGCAACGACGCCGTCGGGCGGTCGCCGTGCAGCTGTGTACGCCAGAGCGCCTCGTCGGCATAGATGTTCCCGACGCCGGAGATCTGGGACTGGTCCAGCAGGGCCCGTTTGATCGTGGTGGTCCGGCGGCGCACGGCTCGGTTCCAGGCAAGGTCATCGAAATAGTGATCCAACGGGTCGCGGGCGATGTGCGCGATCCCCGCGGGCACCTCGGTGGGCCCGTCCGGCACGAGTTCGTCCAGGTGCAGGCCGCCGAAGGTTCGCTGGTCGACGAAGCGGAGTTCACAGCCGCCGTCGCCGAAGCTGAAACGCGCCCGCAGATGACGCCCGGGCGGCTGGGCCGAACTGAGTAGGAGTAACTGGCCGCTCATGCCCAGATGTGCCACCAGGCAATCGGGGCCGCCGTCCAGGGGCAGCCACAGGTACTTGCCCCGCCGCTCGGCGGCTGTGACCGTCCGGCCGGCAACCCGCTCGGACAGGTCCGCGCCGCCGGCTGCATGACGGCGGACCGCCCTGGGGTGGACGCTGTCCAGCGCCACGATCTTTCGGCCCACCACCCAGCGCTGCAGGCCCGCCCGAACGGTTTCGACCTCGGGCAGCTCAGGCACTGGTCTGGCCGTTCAGCTCGTCGGCGTCCGCTCCCCCGTTCAAGGAGCGCCAGGCAGCTTCGGCGGCCGACTGCTCAGCCTCTTTCTTGCTGCGACCCGGCCGGATGCCGTAGGTGACACCGTCGACCACCGCGGCCGCGGTGAAGGACTTGGCGTGGTCGGGACCGTCCGAGGTGATCTCGTACTCGGGCACGCCCAGCCCGCGAAGTGCGGTGAGTTCCTGCAGGGACGTCTTCCAGTCCAGCGCCGCGCCGTAGCCGGGCGCGGCGCGCAGTACGTCGTCGAACAACTCGTGGATGACCCGGGAAGCGACCGCGATGCCGTGTTCGAGGTGGATCGCACCCAGGATCGCCTCGAGGGTGTCGGCCAGGATCGAGGGCTTGTCGCGGCCACCGGTGGCGTCCTCGCCGCGTCCCAGCAGCAAGTACCTGCCGATCCCGCCGTCGCCGATGCTGCGGGCGACGTCGGCCAGTGCCCGCATATTGACCACGGACGCTCGCAACTTCGCGAGCTTGCCTTCGGGAAGATCGGGATGATTGCGATACAGCGACTCGGTGATCACGACGCCGAGCACGGAATCACCGAGGAACTCCAGGCGCTCGTTGTGCGGCAGGTCGCCGTTCTCGTACGCATAGGAACGGTGGGTGAGGGCACGCCGAAAGAGCTCGGCATCCATCTGGACGCCGAGCTCAGCGGCAAGTTCAGCCGGATCCGCGGCATTGGGCTGTCTGGCCGAAGCCATCAGCCGTCCCCGCTACCCGATGGCATGGCTCCCATCGGCGCGGATCAGACCGCGAGCACCTGCCGGCCGTCGTACTGACCGCAGTTGCTGCAGGCGGTGTGGGGCAGCGTCGGCTGGCCACAGGCGCGGTTCGGGCAGGTCACCAGGGTCGGTGCGCTGGTCTTCCACTGCGAGCGACGCGCCCGGGTGTTGGAACGCGAGGTCTTCCGCTTCGGGACGGCCACGGCGGTAACTCCTGACTTCTCTTCGGGTGGCGGCGTTCGTGTGAACGCCGTCAGTCGGTCTTGTCCGAGCCGAACCGCTCGCTCAGAGCGGCCCAACGTGGATCGAGCTGCTGGTGCGAGTGATCCGCCGGCAGCTCCTCGAGCCGTTCTCCGCATTGGGAGCACAGCCCGGCGCAATCCGGACGGCACAGCGGTGTGAGCGGCAGGCTCAACACCACGGTGTCACGCACCACCGGCTCGAGATCGAGGTGATCACCCTCGAGCCGGGAGACCTCATCGACGTCGGTGGTCGCATCCGTGGTGCTGTTCGGGTAGGCGAACAGTTCCACGAAGTCGACGTTCAACGCGCTGGTGAAATCTGACAGGCACCGACCGCACTGGCCGCGCAGCTGCCCGGTAACCGTCCCCGTAGCGAGGACACCTTCGGTCACCGATTCCAGCCGAACAAGCAGTTCGAGCGGCGCACCCTCAGGAACACCGATCATGTCCAAGCCGAGTTGCGCAGGCGCATCGACCGAACGCCGGTAGTCGCGCATGGACCCCGGTTGCCGTCCAACGTCCCTGGTATCCAGGACGAACGGGCTACGGGTGTCCACGAGTGACCTTCGGTGTGCGTGCGAGCAGAACTGTGCCTCTTGGCCAGAACATGGATTTGGCCGTCGTTCAGGTTACCTGAGGACCGCTGGCAGGGCGAAATCGCCCGTGACCTCGCCCGTCGAGATCAGGTCTGCGGCCGAGACCCCTGCAACGCGGCCCGGCCGTTCTCAGCGGTGCCCAGCAGCCGCCGCAGCGTCTCGACCAGCTCGGACAAGGTCGCCTCGGCGTAGCCGTGCGCATCCTGCTGCAGCTTATCGGCGTAGGCCTCAGCCGAGGTCCTGGCCGATTCGGCCTGCTCCCGCGCATCAGCGGTCAGCCGGGCGGCCTCGGCGGTGGCGCTCTGGTGAACGGTGGCGGAGGAGACCAGCCGGCCCTGTTCGGCCTTGGCGTCCTCGAGAAGGTTGTGCGCCTCAACGCGCGCCTCGGTTACCAAGCTCTCGGCCTGCTCGCTCGCCTCTGCCACCAGCTCGGCGGCCCGTTTCTCGGCCTCGGCCGATATGCGATCACGCTGGGCGACGATTCGACGAGCTTCGGTCACCTCGGGCGGCAAAACCTCGCGCAGCGCGTCCAGCAGATCAAGCGTGCGCTCTCGAGGTAGGACGCATGAGGAGGACATCGGCAGCGTGCGGGCCGTCTCCACCAACTCGACCAGTTCGGTCAGCACCTCATCCGCGCGTGCCAGCGTGTGATCAGTCATGGAATCTCATCGGCGCCTGTTCTCCTCGATCCTGGCCAGCAAGCGCTCGTGCACCACCTCAGGGACCAGGCTGCTGACCTCTCCACCATAGGTGGCGATCTCCTTGACGAGGCTCGAGGCGAGGAAGCTGTATTCCGGGTTGGTCGGCATGAAGAGGGTGTCGATGCCGGCGAGCCCTCGGTTCATCTGCGCCATCTGCAGCTCGTAGTCAAAGTCGCTGACGGCGCGCAAGCCCTTGACGATGACCGGGATCTCATTCGCCCTGCAGTAGTCCACCAGCAGGCCGTGGAAGGCGTCGATCCGAACGTTCGGCCAGGACGCGGTGACGTCGGTGAGCAGTGCCAGCCGCTCCTCGACGCTGAACAGGCTGGACTTCGTCTTGTTGATCAGCACCGCGACGACGACCTCGTCATACAGTGCCGCGGCCCGTCCGATGATGTCGAGATGACCGTTGGTCACCGGGTCGAAGGAGCCCGGACAGACTGCCTTGCGCACTGTGATCTGCAAGCTCATCGACACCTTCACCTGGGATAGGCCGGGCGGTCTCCGGATCGGGCAGTACCGTCACGGACCGCGGCACTACACGCGGCGACCGTACCAAAGGCAGCCTTCACCGTAACGCCTCTGTTTCATGGCCTTTATCTCACTGGGCCACTCCGGCCCTGGATCGCGCCAGGATCGCTCGATAACCACGACACCGCCGCTGCTGAGCCACCTGAGATCGCTCAGGGACTCCAGCAGCATTGCGACCGCCGCCCCGGTCACCGAATACGGCGGGTCGGCGAAGACGACGTCGAAGGGGTCATCGGCGCCAACCGCGGCCAGATACGTTTCGGCCGTGCATCGGTGCAGTACCGCTCCGGGCAGGCCGAGGGCGTGGACGTTCTCGCTCAGGATGCCGGCGGCACGGTGATCGCTCTCGACGAAGACCGCCGCGGCGGCACCGCGCGACAGTGCCTCCAGTCCCACCGCACCGGAACCGGCGAACAGGTCCAGGACGCGCGCGCCCTCCAGGTCCACCTCGGTGGCCAGCGTGTTGAAGAGCGCTTCCCTCGCGCGCTCCGCGGTGGGACGGGTGCCCCTCGGCGGCACAGCCAGGCGCCTACCCCGCGCCGTCCCCCCAACGATCCGCGTCACGTCTGCCGACCTTAGACCCAGCCAGGACTCTCCGCGAGCCTGGCGCAGAGCCCCCTCGACAGACTCGATTATCAGGACTTCTGCAGGTAGTCCGCGCGCTCGGAGTCGAAGGATTCCCACAGGAACTCCTCCAGTTCCGGATGCGAGCTCAGAGCAGGGTCGGCTCGGATCACCGTCAATGCCTCGGCGCGCGCCTGCAGGATCAGATCCTCATCGCGCAGCAGGGATAGCAACTTCAGCCGTGAGCGCCGGCCTGACTGGGCGGCCCCGAGCACGTCGCCCTCCCGGCGCTGTTCCAGGTCGATCCTGGCCAGCGCGAAGCCGTCGCTGGTGCCCGCGACGGCCATCAACCGCTGGACTGAAGGGTGACCGGCGGGCAGTTTCGTCAGCAGCAGGCAGTCGTTGCGGTGCTCTGCCCCGAACGATCCGCGGCCGACCCGGCCCCGCAGCTGGTGGAGCTGTGAGACCCCGAACCGGTCCGCGTCCATGATGATCATCAAGGTGGCATTCGGGACGTTCACTCCGACCTCGATGACCGTCGTCGAGATCAGCACCTGGCATGCACCGGAGACGAAATCGGCCATCACCGAAGACTTCTGCTCGGCCGGAAGCCGGCCGTGCATGACTCCGAGCCGCAGGTCCGAAAGCTCGCCGGCGCTGAGTTCGGCATGGGTGGCCAGCACGGAGGCCGCTTGGAGCGCGTCCTCATCGCTGGGCGCTCCGATGTCATCGACCTCGTCGCCCTCTCCGATGCGCGGGCAGACCAGGTAGACCTGCCGCCCCTTGGCGACCTCTTCGTGCACCCGCTGCCAGACCCGTTCCAGCCAGGCGGGCCGTTCCAATACCGGCACCACGGTGGTTTCGACCTGCGCCCGTCCGGCGGGCAGCTGGCGCAGTTCGGAAATCTCAAGATCCCCGAACACCGTGATCGCGACGGTCCGCGGAATCGGGGTGGCGGTCATCACCAGCATGTGCGGCGGCGCGGATGCCTTGCTGCGCAACGCATCCCGCTGCTCGACGCCGAACCGATGCTGCTCGTCGACGACCACCAGTCCGAGGTCGGCGAACTGGACGTGGTCCTGGATCAGCGCATGGGTGCCGATCACGATGCCCGCGGCTCCGGAGGCCGCATCCAGCAGCGCGCCGCGTCGCGCGGCAGCCGACATGGAGCCGGTCAGCAGGCTCACCCTGGTGCCGGCCTCTGAGCCACCGAGCTGCCCCGCTCGGGCAAGTTCGCCGAGCAAGTCCAGGATCGTCGCCTCGTGCTGGGCGGCAAGGACCTCGGTCGGCGCGAGCAGGGCCGCCTGGCCCCCGTTGTCGACCACCTGGAGCATCGCCCGCAGCGCGACAACCGTCTTGCCCGATCCCACCTCGCCCTGCAGCAACCGCTGCATCGGATGGCGGCCGGCAAGTTCGGTCGAGATCAGCCCGGCGATCTCGCTCTGTTCCTCGGTGAAGGTGAAGGGCAGCAGCGCATCGAAGGCATCGACCAGACCGCCAGGACGGTACGGGCGCGCCAGGGCGGGGTTCTCAGCCACGGCATGCCTGCGCTGGGCGAGCACCAGCTGGACGCCGAAGGCCTCGTCGAAGGCGAGGCGGCGCCGGGCCTGGGCATATTCCCCGCGGGTATCGGGGCGGTGGATGTGTCGCAAGGCCCAGTCGAGTTCGACCAGGTCGGCGCGCCGGCGCACCTCGTCCGGAAGCGGATCGGGGACCTCGTCGAGGGACTGCAACACCAGCTGCACGCAGCGCGCGATCGTCCAGGACGGGATGCCGCTGGCCGCCGGGTACACCGGAATCAGGGCGTTGGCGAAGTCCGCCGCGCTCAGGGCGTCCTCGGCGTCGTTGAGCAGGTAATCCGGCGAGTTCAGCTGAAGCGTGGAGCGGAACCGGGTGACCTTGCCGGCGAAGAAGCCCTCGCGGCCAGGAATCAGTTCGCGCTCTCGCCAGGACTGGTTGAAGAAGCTCAGCGACGCCTTGTGCGAACCGGAGCTGATCACCACCTCGAGGATGTGTAGCTTGCGGCCCGGAATCCGGCGCCCCTTCACCGAGGCGATCTTCGCCTGAACGGTGACCTCCTCGCCCTCGACGAGCCGGGACAGGTCAGTCAGCTCGCCGCGCTCGGAGAACCGCCGGGGATAGTGGCGCAGCAGGTCACCGACGGTTGCCAGCTCGAGGCCGGCCTCCATCGCCTTGGCCGCCTTGCCACCGATCACCTCGCGCAACAAGGTGCCCCGATCTGCCATGACTCAACTGTGCCAGAGCGCTATGACGCCGCCGCGCCACCGGCCCGCCGGGGTGCACTACCAGCGCGGCCGATGGCGGCTATTCCACGCCGATCAGCAGTGGAAAGTGCGGCTGACCCCCGGCGAATGCGCTCACTTCCACGACCGGATGATGCTGCCTGATATGGCGTTCGAGCGTCCGCGAGGCCTGCTCGGCACCCGGATCGGCACCGGCCAGCACCGTGACCAGCTCGCCGCCCGCACCGATCAGCCGCTCCACCAGCCTGATCGCGACCTCGGCCACATCGGCGCCGATCTCGACGACCTCGCCATCGATCAGGCCCAGCACGTCGCCGGCAGCGCACCGTCCGGCGAACGTGATCGACTCGCGTACCGCCACCGTGACCTCGGCGAACCTGGTCGCCGCGGCGGCCTCGGCCATCGCGATCACATCGTCCTCGAACCGTCGGGATTCGTCATGCACAGCCACCGCGGCCAGCCCCTGGACGGGCGATTTGGTCGGCACCACGGCGACCACCAAGCCGCACTCGCGGGCCTGTTCGGCGGCCAGCTCGGCGACGCCGGAGACCGCGGAGGCGTTGGGCAGCAAGATGATCTGTGCGGCGCCGCTGTCTCTCAGCTCGTCGAGCACGTCAACGGTCGACGGATTCTGGGTGGGTCCGCCCTCCACCACCAGCACGCCCTCGGATCGGAACAGATCCACCAGGCCGTCACCAGGTGCCACAGCCACCACGGCGGTACCCGAACGCCGGCTCAGCTCCCCCTCGGCGGCCAGCTGATCGGCGAAGCGGACCACGGTGATCCGATGCGGCCGGCCGGCCTCGATGCCGGCCTCGATCGCGGCGCCGACGTCATTGACGTGCACGTGGACGTTAAACAGGCCATCACCGCTGCCCACCACCGCGAGCGAGTCGCCCAGCTCGGACAGCGCGCGACACAGCGTCTGGATCGCCTCCTGCCCGGCATGAAGCAGGTACTGCACCTCATAGCCGAACTCCGCGCTGCCGGTTTCACGAACGCTCTCCAGGCCGGCTCGGTCACGGCCAGGCAGGACGCGCGGGTCGGCCCGCTGATCTCCGGTCACCACCATCGCGAGGGCATCGAGCAGCACCACCAGGCCACGCCCACCGGCATCGACCACCCCGGCCCGGGCCAGTACCTCCAGTTGCTGCGGGGTGCGGTCCAACGCCTGGCGAGCGCCCGAGCACGCTGCCCGGACAATATCGGCCAGCCCGGTGCCGCCGGCGCTGTCCGCCGCATCCGCGGCACCCCTCATCACCGACAAGATGGTGCCCTCGACGGGTTCGGAAACCGCGGCATACGCAGCGTCGGTGGCAGAGCGCAGGCCGGCCGTCACGAGCTGCCCGTCGCCCTCGAACGCGCCGTCGAAGGCATCGGCGAACCCCCGCAGAACCTGCGACACGATGACGCCGGAGTTGCCACGCGCACCGAGCAGAGCGCCCTGTGCCATGGCTCGAAGCACGGTCCCGGCCGCGGCCGACCGGTCGCTGGCAACCGCCTCGCTCGCGCTGCGCAGGGTCAGCGCGAGGTTGGTACCGGTGTCGCCGTCCGGTATCGGGAAGACGTTCAGATCATCGATCTCGGAGCGGTGCGCATGCAGCTCGTCGGCCGCGGCGGTGCACCAGCGCCGCACGGCCGAAGCATCCAGCTGCATCAGCATCGGCTCAGCTCCTCTCCGGCCGCCGGATCCACCCCGGACTTCTCGACAACCCAACCACCACCCGGCGGTGCCGTGCCGTACCGCAGGGAATCCAGGTTTGGCGTCACCCTAGGTGATCGGTGGGTCGATGACCCGTTTTGATCAGCGGGAAGTCGCTGGCTACACTGGACCGGTTGCCCTGCCCGGTTTTCCGACCGCACAGTCGCTGTGTGCGTCAGAGCTGACCGACCGGGGCAGCTTTCCGGT
>JAVEES010000238.1 GCA_030840285.1 Pseudonocardiales bacterium | reverse complement strand
AGGCGAGCCGAGTGAGAGCCAGAATCAACGATGACCGATCGCAGACCCCCGAACGTCTCCATTCCTGACTGGGTGGAGCACCAGATCCGCGAGGCCGAACGGCGTGGCGACTTCGACAACCTGCCAGGCAAGGGCAAGCCGCTCGCCAGCCTGAACGAGCCCCACGACGACATGTCCTGGGTCGCGGCCAAGCTTCGCCGCGAGAACGTGCCCATCAGCGCGATCCTGCCTGCTGCCCTCGCGCTGGCCAAAGAGGTCGAGGACCTGCCGCTTCGCCTGGCGCGGGAGAAGTCTGAGACGAGCGTCCGCGCGATGATCGAGGATCTCAACAACCGCATCCTGCAGGCCCACCGCAGACCGCAGGACGGCCCGCCCGTGAGAGTTAGCATCCAGGACGTGGAAAACCTCGTCGAAGCGTGGCGCCGTCAGCGCGCCGGCTAGAGGCCACCACCGCCGTCCCATAGCCGACCGGGGCTGCCGATCAGCGAGGCCGCGGTCGCCGCGGCGCGGTCGTCGGTCAACCCGGCGACGTAGTCGATGATCCCGCGGCCCCGTCCAAGCCGGCGAATTATCGTCTCGGCCGGTTCATCGCGGTCGTGGCCGTACCAGAAGAGCGCCGGGGCATCGGTTAGCAGGCAGCGGTACTGACCGGTCGCCAGCTCGACCAGATCCACCAGCCGTCGCGGCGCCCGGTCCCGGTCCTCGAAGTCGCTGAGCCACCCGTCGAACGCGGTTACCAGATTCGACAGGAGTTGTCCTTGCCCACGCTGGTACATGACCAGGTCGGGCCGGTTGAGCACGAAGCGCTGATGTACGAACTTCAGCACCGCGACCTCGTGCCACGCCTGGCTGTCCAGGCCGAGATGTCCTGAGCGGGGATGCGGGTCCGCGATGACCGAAACGGCGGAACGCAGCCGGACCAGCCAGCGCCCGGTGAACTCGCCGATCGCCCGTTCCGCCTCGACCGAACCGTCGAAGGGCACTGCCAGCAGGCCGTCGACGAGATCGGTGGCGACCAACGCGACTGCCTCGTCGAAGGCGTCGTCGGCATAGATCCAGCCGTCCTTGTCCTGCAGCCGGCGGCGCAGCAGTTCCAGGGAGTATCCGGGCAGCCGGTCGTGCGCGGCCAGCTCGGTGCGCGGCCGGGCTCGCAACTCAGCGCGGTCATGCGCCCAGGTCCGGAACTCGGCGGCGATCGAGGCATGCTGCAGGACGCCGGTGCGATGAAAGTCGTCCAGATCATGCAGCGAATAGGCGATGTCGTCGGCGACGTCCATCGCCGAGGCCTCGAGGGTCTGTTGCCAGCTACCTATCCCCGGATACGCCGCACGGACGGCCCGCAGCTCCAGCGCCTCCAGCAGATAGGCCGAGAACTTCGCCGAACCCTCGCCACCCGGTCCAGCGCCGGCTCCGCGGGGCAACGGCTGCGCCGCGCTCGGGTGCGGGTCCGGAAAAGCTACCCGGCCCCACGGATACTTCAGGACTGCCGCCCGGACAGCCGCGGTGAGGTTGAGGCCCGCGTTGCGCCCGTGCACGTCCAGCGCGGTGAGGATCCGAAAGGTTTGGGCGTTTCCTTCGAAGCCGTCCACCAGCCCGAACCTCGATCGCGCAAGCCGATCGAGGATCCGCTCACCGAGGTGACCGAACGGTGGATGCCCCAGGTCATGCGCGCTGGCCGCGGCCTGCACCACAACAGGGTCGATGCCACCGAGGCCGTCCAGCAGCCCGTTGTCGACATGCTCGTTCACCGATACCGCGATGGCACGCGCCACCGCAGTCACCTTGATGGTGTGGGTCAGGCGGTTGTGGACGGCCTGGCCGGCGGCGCCCTGGGAGACGACCTGTGTCACCGCCGCAAGCCGCGAGAAGTAGGGGGAGAACCGGATCCGCTCGAGATCACTGCGGAAGGCGTGTGCGGCAATGGTTGCCGGATCCTGTGCGCTGTCCGCGCCATCCTGGGCCGTCTCCTCAGGTGAGGAGCCCTCGGGCTCGCCGTGTTCCGGGGCGCGGCGAGCCAGTCGAGGATCCACGTTCATCCGTGGAACCTATCGCGTGGCAAGCCGTCCGGTCGCTGCGGCCACGCTCTTTGCCCTGGACGAACTGCTATCCCACGTGGCCGCGGTTAGCCGCCTGCGCCTGGATCCGTATCGCGATGACCGTGGCGCTCGCCTTCGCCGCCGACAACCCGGGCAGCCGTCTCGGAAAGGCTTTGGTGCGGATGTCCGTCCTCGTGTGCACGGTAGGCGTGAGCCTCGCGGTCCAACCGTTCGCGCAGATGGGGGTAATGGGCCTCGAACGCCGGACGCTCCGAGCGAATTCGGGGCATCGAAAGGAAGTTGTGCCGGGGCGGCGGTGACGAGGTGGCCCATTCGAGGGAGTTGCCGTGCCCCCAGGGGTCTTCGACAAGCGCCAGTTCGCCGTAGCGGTAGGACTTGTAGACGTTGTACAGGAACGGCAGCATCGAGGCGCCGAGGATGAAGGAGCCGATGCTGGAGATGGTGTTCATGGTGGTGAAGCCGTCGGTGGGCAGGTAATCGGCATAGCGGCGCGGCATTCCCCTATTGCCCAGCCAGTGCTGGATGAGGAATGTGGTGTGGAATCCGACGAAAGTCAGCCAGAAGTGCAGGTGGCCCAGCCGGTCGTCCATGTACCTGCCGGTGAACTTGGGGAACCAGAAATAGATTCCGGAGTAGGCAGCGAACACGATGGTGCCGAACAGCACGTAGTGGAAGTGCGCGACCACGAAGTAGCTGTCGGTCAGGTGAAAGTCCAGCGGGGGCGAGGCGAGGATGACGCCGGTGAGGCCGCCGAACAAGAAGGTCACCATGAAGCCGAGAGCGAAGAGCATGGGGGTCTCGAACGTGAGCGATCCCTTCCACATCGTCCCGATCCAGTTGAAGAACTTGAGGCCGGTGGGAACCGCGATGAGGTAGGTCATCACCGAGAAGAACGGCAGCAACACCACGCCCGTCGCAAACATGTGATGCGCCCAGACGGCCAGCGAAAGCCCGGTGATCGAAAAGGTGGCGAACACCATGCCCTTGTAACCAAACAGCGGTTTACGGCTGAAGACCGGGATCACCTCGGTAACGATGCCGAAGAACGGCAGCGCGACGATATAGACCTCGGGATGGCCGAAGAACCAGAACAGGTGCTGCCACAGGACCGCGCCGCCATTGTTGGCTTCGAAGACCTGACCGCCCAGGTGCCGGTCCACCCACAGCACGAGCAGTGCGGAGGTGAGGATCGGGAAGGCGAGCAGGACCAGCAGTGAGGTCGCCAGGATGTTCCACGTCATGATCGGCATCCGGAACATCGTCATGCCGGGCGCTCGCAGGCAGATGATGGTGGTCACCATGTTCACGCCGCCCAGGATCGTCCCGAGCCCGGACAGAGCTAGCCCCATGATCCAGAAGTCCCCGCCGGTGGTTGGGGAGTTTTGGAAGTCACTCAGCGGCGTATAGGCCGTCCAGCCGAAATCGGGAGCTCCCTGCGGCGTGACGAAACTCAGCACGGTGAGCATCGCGCCGAAGAAGTAGAGCCAGTACGAGAGCGCATTGAGCCTGGGAAAGGCGACGTCGGGAGCGCCGATCTGCAATGGGATCACGAGGTTTGCAAAGGCGAACAGCAGCGGTGTCGCGAAGAGCAGCAGCATGATCGTGCCGTGCATGGTGAACAACTGGTTGTATTGCTCGGGGGAGAGAAACTGGGTGCCCGGCCGCGCCAGTTCGGCTCGCATCAGCAAAGCCATCACGCCACCCAGAACGAAGTAGGCGAAAGAGGTCACCAGGTACATCCGTCCGATCAGCTTGTGATCGGTCGTGCTGAGAAGGGTAAGAAACAGCGAGCCCTTATCGGGTGCGATCGCCGCGGTGGGCCGGATATTGATCGGCTCGGGCTCGACGTCAACCGGATTGGGAACGGGCGTGCGATCCGCAGTCGTAGTCATGGGCACCCTCGATATAGCTCATCCGAGGCTCACAGCTGAACCAATCAGAGTTTAAACCCGCAGCACGCAAACAGCACCTGGGCCGCGCGTGGTTACCGGCAGGGGGAGGCTGCTGGTGACGCTCATGCCCAGGTCGGTTCGAGCAGGGCACCGTCTGCGTGCAGGACATCGAGGCGGTGTACTTCGGGCTCGCGCGCGGGCCTTTCGCCGCCGAACGCGGCATCGACAGCAGGGTGGATTCGCTCCTCGAAGGCCCGCGTGCACGATTCTTCGGAGTCCCAGACATCGATGTAGCGCAAGCGGCCATCTGGCTGTCGCACACACAGGTGCAGCAGTTGGCCCGGCATTGGTTCGGGCCCGATCGTGTCGATGATGCGGCGATAAAGGTCCTCGCCGATCGGGACGTCCTGGATGTAGGCGTAGACCATGGCACGGCCTCCTGATATATTGATCCGAACTGGTCTCGGATGAATAAGGAGACGGTACGGCCGATGAGCAAGGACGTCAAGGCGCAACAGGACAGCAAGCGCAGCTACCACTCACCCCGCCGGGTCGAGCAGGCCGCGGCAACCCGCCGCGCCGTCCTCACCGCGGCTCGCGAGCTGTTCATCAGGCAGGGCTACACCGCCACGACAATCGCCGAGATCGCCACGAGCGCCGGGGTCGCCCCTGACACGATCTACGCCACCGTCGGCCGCAAACCCGCACTGTTACGCGAACTTGTCGAGACCGCGATCTCAGGAACCGCGCAGGCCGTGCCCGCCGATGAGCGGGACTATGTCATCCGCATCGGCGCCGCAACAACCGCGCAGGACAAGATCACCATCTACGCCCACGCGATTACCGCCATCCAGCAGCGCATGGCACCGGTCTTCATCGCCCTGCGTGACGCCGCAGCCACCGACCCTGACTGCGGCGCGCTATGGGCCGAGATCGCGCTGCGCCGAGCGACCAATATGCGCCGCTTCGCCGCCGATCTGCGGAGCACCGGCGAACTGCGCGACGACCTCACCGACGACCAAGTCGCCGACATCATCTGGAGCATGAACGCCGCCGAATACTGGGACCTGCTCGTCCGCGAACGCGGATGGCTCCCCGCCCAATTCGCGGAATGGCTCATCGACGCCTGGACCCGGCTACTGCTCCGCGAGGGCCGACCTAGCGCGCAACCGCGCAACTGACTCGAGCGCGGGACAGGCGCGGACTGAGCCAGTTTCGGAGACCCCAATCAGCGAGCGTCATCGTCAGCGAAGCCACGAAAAGATCAGCACGTTCACGCAATATCTGTATCAGTCACTATGCGTTCGAGCCTGCGGAGAGACTCCTGGACGAACGCCGGCCATGTCGACCAGTAGTAGGGCACTCCTGACAGTGCGATGGACAAGGCCCAAGCCCTGGCCCGTAGCCGCGTGTTCCGGTCGAGATTTAACTCCTCGGCGTACGCCTCCCGGGCTATGGCAGGAAGATCCCAGGTGGCGCGTGCTCGCACGTCGGGTCGCCGACCGAAAGACCCCCGAAGTCGATCACACCCACCAGGACGCCGTCCCGGACGAGAAGGTTCGACGGTTTGATGTCGGTGTGCATCCAGGTATGCGGCACCGTTGGTTCGTCCAACTCCATCGCCGCAGCCCAGATCGACTCCAGTTTGTCTAGGTCGATATCGAGCGCGGTGAGGCAGCGACAGGCGGCGAAGTTCTCCGATGTCGCTCGTGAGCGGTCCCGCAGGCTGCCGCCCCGGTAGGACAGCAGCGGCTTCGCGCGCTGGGCGCCCATGAGATCGATACCCTGGAGTGCGCGGATGAAACCCGCCAGCTCACGCCCAAGTCGGGCTAGGTTTTCGACGGCGTCCGGATCCAGCTCGGTGCCTTCGACCCAGCGGTACACCGACCAGGGGAACGGATAGCCGTCACCGGGTCGGCCCTGCGCGACCGGTTCAGGGATTGCCAGGGGCAGGTGCGGGGCGAGCCGCGGCAGCCACGCCTGCTCCTTGGCTACGTCAACGGCGGTACCCGGCTTGCGCGGCAGTCGAACAACGAGGTCCTCACCCAAGCGCAGCATGTGGTTGTCCGTACCGTGGCCAGCCGGCACGAGCGCAAGGTGATCCCAGTCTGGGAACTGGCGATGGACGAGGCGGCGGATCGTGTCGTCGTCGATCTCGACTTCGTCCGGATGCAGCAGCGACATGGTGCATACCCAAACAGGGGACAGCCTCGCGGGCGACAGACTTTTCCGAAGGTTGCTCAACCAGTGCCCGCGAGCTGTTCAGAGGCTGCCCGCCACGACCTTTAGGTCGTAGAGGAAACCCTGATAGGCCATCTTGCGGTCAGGTGCCCGCAGGACCGCAGAGGGATGAACGGTCGCCATGACGGCCTCCAGGCGGTCGTGATCACCCGGAAAGTCTTCCGGAATCGGCAGCAGGCGTCCGCGGCTCTGGGTTAGCTTGAAACGCGTTCCGTACAGCGACTGAGCGGCCGTGGCGCCGAGTGCGACGACGAATCGTGGCGACACCGACGTGAGTTCAGCCTGCAACCACGGTCGGCAGGCACGCAGATGGCCTGTCGTCGGCTTCTTGTGCAGCCGCCGGGCTCCCGATCCCGCCGTCTGGAACCTGAAATGCTTGACCGCGTTCGTGAGGTACGTCGAATCCGGATCGATCCCCGCTTCGTTCAGGGCTCTGCGAAGCAGCTTGCCGGCTGGGCCGACGAAGGGCTCACCCTCACGGTCCTCGACATCGCCGGGCTGTTCGCCTACCAGCATCAGTGCGGCGTGCGCGGGGCCCTTGCCGAATACGGTCTGGGTGGCATCCCGGTACAGCTCGCAGCCGCGGCAGCCCGCCGCCGCACGCGAAAGCCGGGGCAGACTCCACTCCGCCGGCAGGAAGTCGGCCGCCGAGACGTCGGTTGACGCGGTCATCGGCCCATGCCCGCCAGGTGCAAGCCCGCCTGCGGGTCGGCGATCTCGGCAACGCGTTCGCGCTGCGGCATGACGGTGTATTTCGGGTCGAGCGTCGATGCCCGACCGGCCTCGAAGATACCGAAACGGGTCAGCGCCGAACCCGCGAGCAGGGCGCTGCCAGCTAGCGCGCCGGCGAGCCGGTTTCGTCGCGCGAAGGTCGCGGCGCCCACCATGCCGACGGTCGTAAATCCCTTTGCCCAGCGGAGCACCCTTCCCGCCTTGCCCTGACGCAACGTCTCACTCGCCAGTCCTGAGTTGCGCTCCATCATTGCGCTGGCAGCGAGTTCCAACGTGCTCGCTCCGACGGCGGCGCGCCTCGCT
>JAVEES010000236.1 GCA_030840285.1 Pseudonocardiales bacterium | reverse complement strand
GGGCGAGCCGATAGCGTTGGCCTATGAGAATCCTCCTGGTGGGTGCTGGCGGTGTCGGGGATGCGATCGCCAAGATTGCCGCTCGCCGCGACTTCTTCGAGACCATCGTGGTGAGCGACTACGACCTGGGCCGCGCGCAGAGAACCGTCGCCTGGATCGAGGCGAAGCACGGCCCGCAGAATGGGCGGTTCCTGTCGGCGACGATCGACGCATCCAACCCGGACAGCGTCACGGGGGTGGCGATCGAGCACGGTGCCACCCACGTGATGAACGCCGTGGAGCCCAAGTTCGTACCGACGATTTTCGCGGGCGCGCTGGCCGCGGGTGCGGATTACCTGGACATGGCGATGAGCCTGTCGGAGCCGCATCCGACCAATCCACACGAGGAGACCGGCGTCAAACTCGGCGACGACCAGTTCGCCCAGGCACCCGACTGGGAGACGGCCGGCCGCCTCGCACTGGTGGGCATGGGCGTGGAGCCGGGCCTCTCCGACGTGTTCGCGCGCTACGCCGCCGATCACCTGTTCAGTGAGATCGACGAACTGGGAACGCGGGATGGCGCGAACCTCGTTGTTCGCGATGAGGCCGGAAACGAAATCTTCGCGCCGTCATTTAGCATCTGGACGACCATCGAAGAGTGCCTCAACCCGCCCGTGATCTGGGAGAGGGATCGCGGCTGGTACACGACGGCGCCCTTCAGCGAGCCCGAGATCTTCACCTTTCCCGAGGGAATCGGACCCGTGGAGTGCGTGAACGTCGAGCATGAGGAGGTCCTGCTCATGCCGCGGTGGGTTGACGCGAGGCGCGTGACCTTCAAGTACGGGCTCGGTGACGAGTTCATCGGCATCCTGAAAACTCTCAACCAGCTCGGTCTGGACCAAACGGAGCCCGTGCGGGTGCGTTCGGCTGACGGCCCCGTGATGGTCGCGCCCCGCGATGTCGTCGCCGCCAGCCTGCCCGACCCGGCAACGCTCGGGCCTCGGATGACCGGCAAGACCTGTGCGGGACTCTGGGTGACCGGTACCGGCACCGACGGCCGGCCGCGCGAGGTCTACCTCTACCACGTAAGCGATAACGAGTGGACGATGGCCGAGTACGAGGCGCAGTGCGTGGTGTGGCAGACCGCCCTCAATCCGGTCATTGCGATGGAACTGATGTCTCGCGGCACCTGGACCGGCACAGGTGTTCTCGGCCCGGAGGCGTTCGATGCCAAACCGTTCCTCGACCTGATGGCCGCGCCGATCGACGAGGGCGGCTACGGGCAGGGCTGGGGCCATGAGGATCGTCTCGCCTAGCGTTCGCCCGCCCCTTCCGGTGGTGCCGCGCTCGTGAAGGTGTTCAGCGTCGAGCTGCATCGCGTCGGCATGCCGCTGGTGCGGCCATTCCAGACCTCGTTCGGCACACAGACCGCTCGGGATGTGCTGCTCTTGCGGGTGCGAACGGATGCCGGAGACGGCTGGGGCGAGTGCGTGGCGATGGCGGATCCGGTCTACTCGAGCGAGTACGTCGATGGGGCGGAGGCGGTGCTGCGCAACTACCTCATTCCGGCCATCCTGGCCGCCCCGTCGGTGACCGCGGCGAGCTTTGCCAATACTGTGCGCTTCGTCGTTGGGCACAGGATGGCCAAGGCCGCTCTGGAGACCGCGCTGCTGGATGCCGAGTTGCGGGCATCCGCCACCAGTTTCGCCACCTACTTCGGTGCGGTTCGATCGCGCGTCGACTGTGGTGTCTCGGTGGGTATCGCACCGACGGTCGATGCGCTGCTCGAGGAGGTCGCCGGCTACGTCGCCGAGGGCTACCGCCGCATCAAGCTGAAGATCAAGCCCGGCTGGGATCTCGAACCCGTTGCTGCCGTGCGCGACCTGCTCGGTCCGGTTCGAGCAGAAACCGGTGCGACCGGTGCGGTGACTCGCGGCCTGCTCCAGGTGGATGCCAACACGGCGTACACCGCGAACGACATCGAGCATCTGGGGCGCCTCGATCCGTTCGACCTGCTTCTCATCGAGCAGCCCTTCGTTGAGGAGGACATCGCCACCCACATCGCGCTGGCTCGCGCGATCGAGACACCGGTCTGCCTGGACGAGTCGATCGTTGACACAGCGGTTGCGGTCGACGCGATCGAGCGGGGTGCGACGAGCATTGTGAACATCAAGGCCGGTCGGGTCGGAGGGTACCTGGAGGCGGTGCGCATCCACGATGCCTGTGCGCAGCGCGGCGTCCCCGTCTGGTGTGGCGGGATGCTCGAAAGCGGTGTCGGGCGTGCGGCCAACGTCGCGCTCGCGGCGATGACGAATTTCTCGCTGCCGGGCGATACGTCTGGGTCGAGTCGCTATTTCGCGGAGGACCTCACGGAGCCGTTCGTGCTGCGGGACGGTCAACTCGATGTGCCGACTGGCCCCGGGTCGGGTGTCGAGGTGCGTGAGGACCTGGTCCGCGAGTGGGCGCTCCGACCGGTCGAAACGGTGGGCCGGTAGTTCAGGCCAGCCAGGGGGCGAGCTCGGCGAGGAGGGCGGCCTTCGGTTTCGCTCCGATGATCGTTTTGACCACTTCGCCACCGCGGAAGATCTTCATCGTCGGCAGTGCGAGCGCTTGGTAGCGCAGCGAGGTCTCCTCGTTGTCGTCAGCGTTGATCGTGATCACGCGCAGGGTGTCCGGATGTTCGGTGGCGATCTGCTCAAGGATCGGCCGCAGCGCTCGGCACGGTGGGCACCACTCGGCCCAGAATTCGACAAGAACGGTGCGGTCGGCCGAGAGTACGTCGTCAGCGAAGGCGGCATCGGTTGTGTCCGTGAGGGTCGTGGTGTGTGGCATGAGGCTCCTGGGTGTTGGGTGTTGGGTGTTGGGTGGGTGTTGGCGTTTTGGTTTGGTGCTGGTGCTACCTGTTTGTTGCGTTTCCTGTGACCGTAAACCCTGACCTGTGGGGCAAGGTCAAGCGCCCGATCTGGCCGGGGTGGCGGGGCTACTATCGCTAGTCAGGCGACGGTTGTGGACAGCGGCGGAGGGCGGCGGCATGCGCATTGGTGAGGTTGCGGCGAAGGCCGGTGTCTCCGTGAAGGCGGTGCGCTATTACGAGTCGCTCGGCCTCGTGTCCGCTCGGCGGCTGGGAAATGGATACCGGGACTACGACGACTACCAACTGCGGCTGATCCGCGAGATTCACGAGCTCGGTCGGGTGGGCATCAGGGCGGACCAGACGCGTCCGTTCCTGGACTGCATAGTGTCTGGCAATGAGCAGGGGGACGATTGTCCCGCTTCCCTGGACACCTACCGCTCGGCGATCGACGAAATGACGAACCGCATGGACCTACTCGCCGAACGCCGTGCCGCCCTCGAGTCGCTGCTCGCCTCCGCGAGGGATCGGGCGGTGCCGCTCTGTGAGTTCGCTCCCGCCCCGTCTGGGATCGTCTTAGCCAGTAGCCAGTAGCCAGTAGCCAGTAGCCAGTAGCCAGCAGTTAATAGCAGGCGGCAGACGGCAAACGGCGAACGCCATACGGCAGATAGGTCGCAGCGCGAACGCCCATGCGAAGGGCAACCGCGACAGCAGCGCGGGTGCGGCATGCCGATCGGGAATCGCTCGCGCACGCGCAAGTTGTGAGCCTGGCTCCTGCGCGCTGCGGGCTGGTGCCGACCGCTGGGTCGGTGCGGATTGCGGGACGCACCGATGGTCGAGCTGGTGCCGATGACGTCCGGGCGCCGCTTAGCGACCGCGTTGCCGTTGGTCGGGCCGGGTGCCTGTAACTGGCCCGTCGTCGTTGAATCCCGGGCTGGTGCCGGTCGGGTACGGGTCGTCGATCCGGTGCGGGTCGCCAGGCTGGGGCTGATCCCGGGTGGGTCGCCGGTTATCCGTCTGGGTGTGTGGTGATGAATTCTTTCCAGGCGCGGCTTTTGGATTCCAGGGGGATGGGTGTTTGGTGTGGGTCGATGTTTTTGGGTGGGATGAGGTGGTAGGTGGTTTTGTTGTGGGTGAGTTCCCAGCCGTCTCGGTGGAGGAGGAGGTGGTGGTATTTGCAGAGCAGGATTCCGTCGGCGATGTTGGTGTTGCCGTGGTCGCGTTGCCAGTGTTTGAGGTGGTGGGCTTCGGTCC
>JAVEES010000039.1 GCA_030840285.1 Pseudonocardiales bacterium | reverse complement strand
CGGTAGGCCTCCTCGACAGTCAGCGCCAGCTCGGCCTCCTGGTCGGCACCGGCCAACGGCCCCCAGCCGCGCCGACCGCGGCCACCGAACATCCCGCCGAGCAGATCCTCGAGGTCGATATCGTCCGTCGAGCTGCTCGCATATCGGAAACCTCCGGTACCGGCGGCATCCCGCGCGCCGCCGGCTCGGGATGCCCCGCTGCCGGCGTACTCGCGCGCGCGTCTCCAGGCCTGTGGATCGACGCCCTCGGGCACCTGACGGAAGTCCGCGCCGACAGCGTCGTAGCGCCGTCGCAGCTCCTGATCGGACAGCACGTCATAGGCCTCAGAAATCTCCTTGAACCGATCCTCGGCGCCAGGATCCTTGTTGACATCCGGGTGGTACGTGCGCGCCAGCTTGCGGTAGGCGCGCTGGATCTCCTCCTGACTGGCGCCTCTGGATACGCCGAGCGCCTCGTAGAAATCACGATCGGCCATCACGGCGCCCTCTTGGCCACCACCACCGAAGCGGGCCGCAGCAACCTGTCCTGCTCGCCGTAGCCGGGTCGGACGACCTCGACGACGGTGCCGGCCGGCACGTCGGGGCTCTCGACGGTGGCGACCGCCTCGTGCAGTGCGGGATCGAAGGCCTCACCGGTGTCGTCCCGGCGCGGGTAGCCGAGGCGGTTGAGCACCGCCAGCGCCTGATCGCGCACCGCGCGGACACCCTCTACGATCGATCCCGGGTCGGACTCGGCATGCCTCAGGGCCAGTTCAAGATTGTCGAGCACCGGCAGCCATTGCGCTGCCACCCGGGCCCGTTCGGCTTCTACGAGGTGGCCGGAATCGCGCAGCACCCGCTTGCGGAAGTTATCCAGGTCAGCGACCGAGCGGCGCCACCGGTCCTCCAGTTCGGCCAGTTCGGCCTGCCTCCCAGCCTCGGTGCCAGTATCGGTCCCAGCCGCCTCGTCGGGCGGCGCGTTGCCGCGGTCACTGACCTCCTGATCCGCCATCCGACTCAGCTCGGCGTGAACTCGGCGTCGATGACGTCGTCGGAATCGGACTGGCTGCGCTGGCCCTGGCCGCTGCCATTACCACCTGCACCGGCCCCACTACCGGCCGCACTGCCGGCCCCAGCACCGGCCCCACTACCGGCAGTAGCACCGGCGGCTGAGCCAGCGGAGGCTCCGAGGGCCTGGAACATCTGCTGAAGCTCAGCCGTCAGCGAACGCAACCGCTCCAGCGGCTCCTCGTCCTTGATCGCCTTGCGGGCATCGGCGACCAGCATCTCGGCGCGCGCCTTGTCATGCACGGCGACGCTGTCGCCCAGCTCGCTGAGCCGACGTTCCACCTGGTAGGCCGCGGAATCCAGCTCATTGCGTGCGTTTACGAGTTCCCGAAGCTGGATGTCCTCGGCGCGGTGCTGATCGGCGTCGGCGATCATCCGATCGATCTCGGCCTTGTCGAGGTTCGACGTCTCGCTGATCGTCACCTTCTGCTCGGCGCCGGTGTCCTTGTCCTTCGCCGAGACGTGCAGAATCCCGTTGGCATCGATGTCGAAGGTGACCTCGACCTGCGGCACTCCCCGCGGCGCGGGTCGGATGTTGTCGAGCCTGAACCGGGCGAGCACCCGGTTGTCCGCAGCCTTCTCCCGCTCGCCCTGCAGTACCACGATATCCACGGCGGGTTGATTGTCTTCGGCCGTGCTGAAGACCTCGGTTCGGCGAGCGGGGATCGTGGTGTTGCGCTCGATGACCTTGGTCATCACGCCACCCATCGTCTCGACTCCCAGGGACAGCGGCGTGACGTCCAGCAACAGAACGTCCTTGACCTCACCCTTGATGATCGCCGCCTGGACGGCTGCGCCGACCGCCACGACCTCGTCGGGGTTGACGGTCATATTCGGTTCCTTGCCGCCGGTCAGCCGGCGCACCAGGCTCTGAACCGCCGGGATGCGGGTCGAACCGCCCACCAGGATTACCTCGTCGATGTCGTCCGCGGTCATCTTGGCATCCGACATCGACTGCTGCACGGGCCCAAGACACCGCTCGACAAGATCGGCCGTCAACTGGTCGAAGGTCGAGCGCATGAGCGTCGTGTTCAGGTGCTTGGGCCCCGAGGCATCGGCCGTGACGAAGGGCAGATTCACCGTCGTCTGGGTAACCGAGGAGAGTTCGACCTTGGCCTTCTCCGCTGCCTCGAACAGCCGTTGCAGGGCCTGCGGGTCCTCGCGTAGGTCGATGCCGTTCGCATTCTTGAATTCGGTGGCGAGGTGGTCGACGATGCGCCGGTCGAAATCATCCCCACCGAGGTGGGTGTCACCCGCCGTGGCGCGGACCTCGACGACTCCGTCACCGACGGTGAGCACGCTGACATCGAACGTCCCGCCACCGAGGTCGAAAACCAGGATGGTCTCGTTGGCGAGCTTGTCCATACCGTAGGCCAGCGCCGCCGCGGTCGGCTCGTTGATGATGCGCAGGACCTCCAGGCCGGCGATCCGGCCGGCATCCTTGGTCGCTTGGCGCTGCGCGTCGTTGAAGTGCGCGGGGACGGTGATGACCGCCTCGGTGACCCGCTCACCCAGGAACTTCGCCGCGTCCTCGACCAGCTTGCGAAGCACCAGGGCAGAGATCTCCTCGGGCGCGTACAGCTTTCCGTTGACAGTGAACCGCACGGCGTTATCGGGCCCGGGCACGACGTCGAAGGACACCGCGTTCAGTTCGCTGGCTACCTCGTCGTAGCGTCGACCGATGAACCGCTTGGCCGAATAGATCGTTCCTTTCGGATTGAGGATCGCCTGCCGACGGGCGATCTGACCGACCAACCGCTCGCCGGTATCGGTGAAGGCGACCACGGACGGGGTGGTCCGGGCACCTTCGGCATTGGGAATCACGACCTGGCTGCCGCCTTCGGTGGCCGCGATCACGGAGTTGGTGGTGCCAAGATCGATCCCGACTGCTTTCGCCATCGGTTCCTCCTTCGATGCGATCGCTCACGTACTCATAGCTTGTGCGAGGAACTCACACCCGCTGCGGAGAGGTCAGCACCCGCTGGGCGTCCTCGACGTAGGGACTGTCGACGACGATTTCGTAGCGCGAGGCCTCCATCCCGCGCAGCGAGCTGAAGTCCCTGCGTCCGAAGGTCATGGCGTGCGCGAGAGCGCCCCACAGTGCGCCGAACACGATGCCCAGGACTATTGACCACAGCAGCGGTGCGAACACCCACGGGCTGACGATCGAAAAGATCAAGCCGACGAACAAGCCGATCCACGCGCCGGTAACGGCTCCGGCCAGCCCGGCGCGCAGTACCGTCAGCCGTCCGGTCACCCGCTCCACCAGATGTAGGTCCCGGCCGATGATCGTGACGTGCTCCACCGGAAACATCCGGTCGGACAGTGAGTCGACGACGGCCTGCGCCTCTTCATACGTCGGGTAGGACCCGATAACCCGTCCCAGCTCTGATTTGCTCTGTGATGTCGTCATCTTTCCGCTCCTCGAACCCCGCGAGCACCCGCCCGGGCGCCACCGGCAGCCCTGCGGGAACCACGCTCTGCCTGATGGATGCCGCTCGATCAACCGTCACGCCTCCGGCACCGCGAGCGCATCACTGAAACACGGGATTTCCAAGGATCGCCTAGCGGGCATGCTGTGGACGTGCCGATTGATCTCATCAGAGCGCTCCCGTGATCGCCGATCCGCACTTGAGCCTGGTGCGGCCGGTGCAAGCGCGAACGCCCGAAGGCTGCGAGGAGTGCCTGCGAGCGGGGACCGCGTGGGTTCACCTGCGGCTGTGCCTGAGCTGCGGTCATGTCGGCTGCTGTGACTCCTCACTGATGCGGCACGCCCGAGCCCACGCTGCCCAGATCGGCCATCCGATCGTCCGGTCCCTCGAACCCGGGGAATCGTGGCGATGGTGCTACGTCGACCAGACCTATGTCTGAAGCCGCGTCTGAACCGGCCGGCTCCGCCGAGGAGCAGTCCCCGCCCGCGACGGCGCTGCCGCTGGAGACGCCTGACCTGCACGGCGCATTTCCGCGGCTGAGCGAGTCCCAACTCGAGATGCTCAGCGCCTACGGCGATCGGCGCCCGGTGGCACCCGAGGAGGTGCTGCTGGCCGAAGGCGAGCGGAGTTCCCACCTCTACGTCGTGCTTCGGGGACGGTTCGGGGTATTCGAGGACTACGGCGGCCGGCGGCGGCTGATCCGGGTACACGGCCCGCGCCGCTTCCTCGGCGAACTGTCGCTGCTCACCGGTCAGGTCGAGTTCGTAACGGTGGCAGCACTGGAGGCGGCAGAGGTGCTCGCCGTCCCCGCCCAGCGGCTGCGGGAACTGGCGGCACGCGACGCTGGGTTCGCGGATCAGTTGTTGCGCGCGCTGTTGATCCGGCGGTCCTTGCTGATCGGCTCCGGAGCGGGATTCCGGATCATCGGGAGCCGGACGTCGCCCGACACCCAACGGCTGCGAAGCTTTGCCGCTCGCAACCGGTTACCGCACCGATTCTTCGACATCGAGCAGGATCCGGCGGCGGAATCGATCCTGCGCCAGTTCGGCATCTCGCCGCGTGACCTGCCGATCGTCATCATCGCCGGCCACGAGGTGTTGCGCGCTCCGAGCAACGCCGAGCTGGCCGAAGCCACGGGGCTGAGCCGGCGCCCAGGACAGCGGGACCTATTCGACCTGCTCGTGGTGGGGGCCGGGCCGTCCGGGCTCGCAGCCGCGGTCTACGGCGCGTCGGAGGGGCTGAGAACCCTGGTGCTCGACAGCGTGGCCACCGGCGGCCAGGCGGCGACATCGTCCCGGATCGAGAACTACCTCGGCTTCCCGGCGGGCATCTCGGGCGCCGAGCTCGCAGACCGGGCAGCGATCCAGGCAGAGAAGTTCGGGGCGCAGATCACTATTCCCGGCGAAGCGCGTTCGCTGCGCCGGGCCGATGGGCACTACGCGATCAGCACCCAGGGCGATCTCGAGGTCGCGGCGCGCTCGGTCATCATCGCGACGGGCGCGCGCTATCGCAAGCTGGACGTCGCCCGCCTGGCAGAGTTCGAGATGACCAGCGTCTACTACGCGGCTACCCGATTCGAGGCCCAGCAATGCGCCAGCGAGCCGGTCGCGATCGTCGGCGGCGGCAACTCGGCGGGGCAGGCCGCGGTCTTCCTGGCGCAATCGGTGCCACAGGTCTATCTACTGGTGCGGCACGCTGACCTGCGCCGGGACATGTCCCAGTACCTGATCGATCAGATCAGCGCGATACCCACCATCGAAGTCCGATATCACACCGAGGTCCGGGAGCTGCTCGGCGAACAAACACTGAGCGGGCTGGTGGTGCAGGACAACCGAACCGGCAAGCGTGATCGGCTCACCGTCCGGGCACTGTTCGTCTTCATCGGAGCGACACCCTGCACCGTCTGGCTTGCCGGCACCATCCAGCTGGATCAGGACGGATTCGTGTTGACCGGGGAGGGTGCCGCGGCCGCGCAGGTCGATGTGCGGCCGCAACTGCTCGAATCCAGCTGGCCCGGCGTCTTCGCCGTGGGCGACGTGCGCAGCGGATCGGTCAAGCGCGTCGCGTCCGCGGTAGGTGAGGGCGCGATGGCGGTGCACCTGATCGAGGCGCAGTTCGGACCCGAGGCGATAACCGGTTCAAGCTGAAGCTGACTCGCGCCCTAGTTCACGTCAATCCGCCTGCGCGACGTTCCGGTTCGCTTGGGTACCCGAACATGCAGGACGCCCTCATCCATGGTGGCTTCGATGTGCTCCTCGTCGACCTCACCTGGAAGAGTCACCTCGAAGACGAAACTCCCGGTGGCTCTGGTCTGGCGGCGCAGCCAGCCCTTGCGCTCTACCTCCTTGCGCTCTCCGCTCACGACCAGCCGCCGGCCATCGACCTCGATCGTGACGTCCTTCTTCTTGACACCAGGCAGATCGAGGTCCAGGACGAACTCCTGGTCGGTCTCCTCGACGTCTGCCAACGGGATGAAGCCCTTGCCGGCCAGTGCCGATGGAATCCCTGCCCACTCCTCGTCGAAGAGCTGGGACAGCTGCTGAGTCAATCGACCGAACTCGGTAGCGACGTCCGTATGGCTCCTGTGCGCTGGTACTGACATCTCGTCCTCCTATCGGCTCTTCGCAGCGACCTTGCAGTTGCCGGCCGATGCGCCTACACGCCAAGAATCGCGCCGCGGCCGTGACGGCGCATCCCGTGTATGAGGGTTTCGGGGGACCAATCGCCGCGCCCCGGCTGCCACGGATTGGGCGGGCGCGAACGGGTTGATATGGCGCTGGTCCGGGTAATGTTGGTCCCGCTAGCCGAAGCCAGAAAAGTTGGCCGGGAAGGCGAAGCCAGACAAGAGAAGCCAGCGGCGACATGAGCAAAGCTCAGCTGTCCCCGGCAGCCAAACGCTCCTTTGCCGGTCTGCTGCCATCACAGTTCGCAGCTCCTCGGGTACGGCAGCAGACGCTGAAGCGCACTGTGCTCGTCGAGCAATTGAGTGGGTCGATCATGCCCGGCCAGGTGACCCTCCTCGTCGCAGGCGCCGGTTGGGGCAAATCCACACTGCTGGCGTTGTGGCATGCCCGCGATCCACGGCCGGACCGCTGCGCATGGTTCTCCATCGACCCCGCCGACAACGATCTGACCCGGTTCTGGGCCTGCATGCTGGCCGCGCTCACGACGGTCGACCCCGGGCTTTCCGCCCTGTCGAGCGGTCTTCTGGCGGCACCGCAGAGGACCGTGCTGGATGATCTGGTGCCGGCACTGGTGAACGAACTGCTCGCCATGCGGGAGCCCGCGACCCTGGTGCTCGATGACTACCAACTGATCAGCAACCGCGCGATCCAGCAAAGCCTGCGATCCTTCGTCGAATTTCTGCCTCCCATGCTGCGGCTGGTCATCTCAAGCCGCCGCAAGCCGGCGTTGCCCATCGCGAAGTTACGCGCCCGTGGCCGGCTCGTCGATTTCGGCGTCGACGGGCTCCGGCTCTCACGCGAGGAGGCCGCGCAGCTGCTCAGGGCGCAGAGCCACAGCGAGCTGAGCGAGCATCAGGTCGATGTCCTCTACGACCGTACCGAGGGATGGGTTGCCGGGCTGCACCTCGCATCGCTCTCGATAGGTGCCGGCCCGCGCGCGAATGACCCGGTCGCCCACGGCGCCGCGGGCGGTCGCATCATCGAGGACTACCTTCTGGACGAGGTGCTGCGCCGTCAGCCCCCGGAACTGCGCAGCTTTCTGCAGCGGACCTCGATCCTGCACAGGCTGAACGCGTCCTTGTGTGACGCCGTCACCGAGCAGGCGGATTCCGCCGAGCTGCTGGGGCGGATCGAACAGGAGCAGCTCTTTCTGGTGCCCCTGGACAGCGAGCATTCCTGGTATCGCTACCACCATCTGTTCAACAGCGTGCTCGACGCCGAGCTGCACAGAGCCGATCCAGGGCTGGCCAGCCAGCTGCATCATCGCGCGGCCGAGTGGCACTCGGAATACGGCGAACCCGAAGAGGCGGTCCATCATGCGCTGGCCAGCCAGGACAGTGCACTAGCGACCGAGCTGATCGCGGTCCAGAGCGTTCGGAGCTGCCTTCGTGGTCAGGTAGAGACGGTCCTGGGCTGGTTGCATGCCCTCGGCGCGGAGCGCTGCCGGACTGATCTCCGGCTCTGTCTTGCCCGGATAGCGGTCGCGCTGACCGGCGGCCGGATCGCTGAGATGAACCGCTGGGGTGACCTGGCCGAGCTAGCACTCGAGCGACGCGGCGTCTCCGCCGAGGCAGCCACGTCGGCGCGAGCCCTGTTGGCCCTTGCCAGGTGGTCAACGGCGTACTGCGAGGGCCAGGTCACGCGGTCGTTGAAGATCGCACAGGAATCGAATCGGCCCCACGCGGTTCCAGCTCCGTGGCGAGCGAGCACCCTCACCATTCTGGGCTGGAGCCTTTACCGCAGCGGGCAGTTCCGGGCGGCGCAGGACACCCTCAGTTCAGCCGGGGTCATCGCCGACGAGGACGGCGATGCTGTCAATGCGATGGTCTGTCACGGCATCCAGGCGATCATCGCCGCAGCAAATGGCCTGGCGCACGAGTCCGAGCAGTTCGCGGCGCGATCGGAGAGGATCAGCGCGAACAATGCTCTGCCCGATCACTTCGACGCATGGTGTGCCAGCTTCGCGCGCGGCTGGCTGGCAGTGAAGCGGCAGGACAACGAAGCTGCTCGCAGGTACCTCGAGCGCTCACTCGACCTGGTGGAACGTGGCCCCCGCATCGTCGAGGTGGCCGAGGTGCTGACCGCGTTGTCGATAGCTGAGCAAGCGCTGGGCGATACCGCCGCGTCGGCCCGCCATCTCGCTGAAGCACAGCGAACGCTGCTCAACTGTCCGGATCCCGGCTACCTTCTTGCCGACCCGCGCAGAGGCGCGTCGGTTCAAGCGCAGGAGCCGGCCGCTTCGGAATATCACCGTGGCTGGTCCGAACTCACCGAGGCCGAATTGCTCATCGCGCGGCTGGTATCGGAAGGGCTGACCAATCGTGCGATCGCAAGCAAGCTCTCGCTTTCCCAGCACACGATCGATTCCCATCTCAAGCACACGTTCACGAAGCTGGATATTCGGTCCCGAGTCCAGTTGACGCGGGTTGTCCTCGCCAACCTGCCGCGGGTCAGGTGACGATAGCGACCGCGAGCTGTTCCGCCTAAGACGAATGGGCTTTCTGCCTCGGAGGGGCGGGGCTTTCTGCCTCGGAGGGGCTCTTTTCCTCGCAGGAATGGGCGTCAACCGTCCATCAGGATGCGCAGTCCGGTCATCACCATGACCAAGGCGACAAAGGCGTCGAGGCCCTGCCAGGCGCGGGGCCGCCTGAATACCGGGGCGAGCAGCCGCGCGCCATAGCCCAGTGCCGTGAACCACAGCACGCTGCCCAGCGCCGCCCCACCGCCGAACCACCACTGGTTCCCGGCTCGGGTATGCGAGACCGAGCCGAGCAGCACCACCGTGTCCAGGTACACCCCAGGATTGAGCCAGGTCAGGGCCAGAGCTGTGCCGACGACGGCGGCGAACGAGGTGGTCACGGTGTCTGAACTGCTCGCTACCGCGCCCCCGCGCAGGACCCGCCTGGCGGCCAACGCCCCGTAGCAGAAGAGGAAAGCCGCCCCGGCGATCCGAACGAATTGCAACAGTCCCGGACGCCCGTTCAGCACAGCGCCCGCGCCTGCCACACCAGCCGCTATAAGCACCACGTCAGACAGTGCGCACAGCACCACGACAGTCAGTACCCGTTGGCGCTGCAGGCCCAGCCGCAGCACGTAGGTGTTCTGAGCGCCGATGACGACGATCAACGACAGGCCGAACATAAGGCCGGCCGCGAAGGCCGTCACCGAACCGGAACTGATCACGGTGCCACGCTAACCGTACTCGTCGTCAACCGGCCAGCTAATGATTCTGATCTTCCATTAGCATCGCTAATGATGGATCTTGACCTGGCGCAGCTCGAGGCGCTCTCCGCGGCGGTCGCCGAAGGCACGTTCGATGCCGCGGCGGCTGCGTTGCATGTCACCCCTTCGGCGTTCAGCCCGCGGAACAAAGCGCTGGAGCTGTCGGTCGGGCAGGTGCTGCTGACCCGCTCCAAGCCCATCCGGCCGACGCCGTCAGGGCAGGCGCTGCTGCGGCTGGCCCGCCAGATCCAGACGATGACGGCAGACGTCGCCCGCGAGCTCGGCGGCGAGACGGTGCCTAACACCCCGACGGTCATCCCGTTAGCGGTCAACGCCGACAGCCTCGCGACCTGGGTGTTGCCCGCATTGGCCACGCTCGGGCCACCGCTGGTCTTCGACCTGCACCGCGAGGATCAGGAGCAAACCGCGGACCTGCTTCGGCAGGGGACGGTCATGGCGGCCGTCACCGCATCGGCGGACCCGGTGCCCGGCTGCACCGTCGAGCGGCTTGGGCGGATGCGCTACCGCCCGTTGGCCTCGGCGGACTTCGCCGCACGGTGGTTTCCCGAAGGCGTCACGACGCAGGCGCTGTCGCTGGCCCCGGTCGTGATCTTCGACCGGCAGGACCATCTTCAAGACCGGTACCTCAAACGCCGCACTCGGCGCCGTCTCGATCCGCCGCGGCACTACGTCCCTGCCTCTGCGGAATTCGTGGAGGCCGTCCGGCTGGGCCTGGGCTGGGCGATGTTGCCGGACCTGCAAACCGCCACGGGTGCCGAACTGATCGACCTCGATCCGCAGGGTTGGATCTCGGTCCACCTCTACTGGCAGCAGTGGCGGCTGCATTCGGCGGCGCTGGACCGGGTCGCCTCCGCCATCCGCAGGGCAGCGAAGACCGAACTGCGCTGAACCTCCCGCCGCCCAGGTACTGCCATTACTCCCGCGCGACCCCGCCCGGACCGTTGCGTGGAAGCTCGACCCGTCCGTGGGCCTGCAGCACGGCCAGCGCCAGCAGGGTCAGGATCCCGCGCCATTCGACGGACTGGCCGGGCGACCACCCGAGCCAGTCGAAGCTCCAGCCGCCGTCCTCGTGCTGACCACGTTCGAGCAGGTCGAGATCACCGTCGATCTGATCGACGCTGAACAGCCGGCGGCTGCGCCGACCCGGCCAGGGTGACAGGTCCAGGGGCGTCAGCCGCTCGTTCTCGGTTCCCCCCGTGACGGGCATCGAGCCGTCGGACGCCAGGCGTGGGCGTAACTTCTCGATCGCAGCGATGGCGCGCGCCTCGTCGGGAATCTGATCGAGGAAGGCGAGGGCGAATTTGACCAGGTGGGCACCGAACTGCTCATAGCCGTCCAGCTTCCTCCAGCACCATTCATCTGCTCGCCGCAGCCACGGCTCGTTCGAGCCCGCTTCCCAGAGGACGGCGGCGATCGCGAAGGTCAGGTGCGAGCCACCTTCGGACGGCACCATCCAAGGCGCATGCGGTGAGGCGGCAGCAGTGGGTAGCACGAACGGAACGCCACCGTTCGGATCAGCGATGCTGCTGATCCAATTGGCTGCGTCAGCCACCATCGGATCATCAAGCGCGCTGACTTCGGCGAGCACTTCGACGGCATGTAGCATCGCGGCCGGCTCGCTCTCGGGCGCTCGCACGTCAGGTTCGAGAGCGTGACCGAATCCGCCGTCGGCGTTGCGATATGCGCGCAGGGCATCGAGCACCGGCCCGATGGAGGCGCCGTACAACAGCACCGCCATCCGGTGCCGGTCGAGCAGCCGGGCGTTGGCCAGGATGAACTGTTCGGCGGATTCGACGTTGACTGCCATGTCGCAACGCTACCCACCGGCAAGACAATCGGGTGGTCGGTGCATGCGCTCGCCCGACCACCCGACCAAAGCTAGATCCTGACCGACCTCGAGCTCCCAGGGCGCAGGTAGACCGCGATCGTCAGTGCCGCGCAGAGCAGGTAGAACACGATGAACCCGAGGTAGGCGGCGTTGCCGTTGTGGTTGCTGAGAAACGACTGCCGGAATGCGATGTTGACGAACACCCCACCGAAGGCACCTACCGCTCCGGCAACACCGATCAAGGCATTGGCCAGGCGGCGCGCGTCGTGCTCGGCGTCGGCCAGCGGCATGCCGGAGGCGACCTTGCCAGCTGCCTTTGCCGAGAAGATGGCAGGGATCATCTTGTACGTCGATCCGTTGCCTATACCTGAAAAGATGAAGAGGGCGATAAAGCCGACCATGAACAGCGGCAAGGACTTCGCAACCGAGGCGGTAAGGACGACTCCAGTCACCGCGGCCATTGCCACGAAATTGACGAGGGTGGTGCGGGCGCCGCCGACCCGATCCGCCAGCCAGCCACCGACCGGACGGACCACCGAACCGATCAGCGGACCCAGGAACGTCAAGTAGGCGATCTTCACCGGATCGACGGAGATCTTGTGGGTGACCGGGTTCAGCGAGGCGAAATGCTCCGGAAACTGGTTGCTCAACACCTGACCGAAGGCGAAACCGAAACCGATGAACGAGCCGAAAGTACCTATGTAGAGGAAGGACATGAACCACGTGTGCGGGTCGCGGCAGACATCGCGCAATGCGTGCTTCTCGTTTCGCACCTGGCTCAGGTTGTCCATCGTCAACGCTGCCGCGAGCGCGGCCAGCACGATGAGGGGAATGTAGACGCCGAGGATGATTCGCGGATGGTCCTTGCCCGCGGTAGCCAGCACTGCGAGCCCTACCAATTGCACCGCGGCGACACCGAGATTGCCGCCGCCGGCATTGAGGCCCAGGGCCGCGCCCTTCAACCGCTGCGGGTAGAAGGCGTTGATATTCGTCATCGACGAGGCGAAGTTGCCGCCACCGACGCCTGCCAGCGCCGCGATGATCAGCAACGTCGTGAACCCGGCTCCCGGCTTGAGGAACAACGCGGCACCTGCTGATGGCACCAGTAGCAGCGCAGCGCTAACGATCGTCCAGTTCCGGCCGCCGAAGCGGGCCACTGCTAGGGTGTAGAGAACCCGGATGCTCGACCCGATGGCCGTCGGCAGCGTCGTGAGCAGGAACTTCTGGGCCGCGGCCTCCGAGGCGACCGAGCTGATGCCGTACTTCGGGGTCAGGAACAGCACGAACACCGACCACAAACTCCAGATGGAGAATCCGATGTGCTCGGAGAAGACGCTCACCACGAGGTTCCGGCGAGCGACTCTCGCGCCGCCCGCCTCCCAGAAGGCGTGATCCTCGGGCCGCCAATCATCGATCCATCGCCCTCGCCGGGCGGACGGGCGACGTGGCGACGGCTCCCGCGCGGCAGCGGTATCAGTACCTGCGGCAGATGTGGTCAGGCTCATCGGGTCTCCTTGGTCTCGGTTGCACAAGACCGTGGCAAGCCGATGTTTCATCGACGAATGCATTCGCAACGCGAGTGCAACATTTCACGCACAGGCGCTCGGCGGAGTTGTGAGTTCGCACGTTCTCTCCTTCTCACACGTCCGCGTGACGGTGGTGAGGAGTAGTTAGCAGGCCGGAAATGCGACCGTCTCAGCCCCGGAATTGGGCGGTGCGAGCTTCGAGCAATGCACGCGACTGCGGCGGCTCAGCTCGGCGAGGCCAGCAACGGACCCACGATGGGCGCCGTTGTACAGACGCACTGCCCGTATTGCGCCTTGCAGTGCGGAATGGGCCTGGGCACGGACCAAGAGGGCACCGGCGCCCTTCGAGTCCTGGCGCGAGATTTTCCTACCAATAATGGGGGTCTTTGCCAGAAGGGGTGGACAGCAGCCGAACTGCTCACCTCACCCCAGCGGTTGACCACGCCGCTGGTGCGCCACGCCGGACGGCTTCAGGCGGCATCCTGGGATCACGCGCTGGACACCGTCGTTGCCGGCATCAAAGCCGTCCAAACCAGCCATGGCGCTGCTGCCGTCGCGGTATTCGGCGGTGGCGGGCTGACCAACGAGAAGTGTTACGCCCTCGGAAAGTTTGCCCGGGTTGCTCTGAAGACGCCGTACATCGACTACAACGGTCGGTTCTGTATGTCCTCGGCGGCAGCAGCGGCGAACCGCTCCTTCGGCATCGATCGCGGCCTGCCCTTCCCGCTCAGCGACCTGGCCGAAGCCGACGTGATCCTGATGCTCGGCAGCAACGCCGCTGAGACGATGCCACCGTTCATGCAATGGCTCACCCGGCAACGTGACAACGGTGGCCGGTTGATCGTCGTCGACCCGCGCCGTACGCCGACCGCACGCGCCTCGTCCCTGCACCTGGCTGTCACGCCCGGTACCGACCTGGCCCTGGTGAACGGCCTGCTGCATATCCTGATCATGGCCGGCGCGATCGATGAAAGTTATATCGCCTCGCGGACCGTCGGCTTCGCTGAGGTCCGCCGGGTGGTCGCCAGCTATCACCCCGAACGGGTCGAGCGGATCACCGGAGTGCCTGCCGCTCAATTGCGTGCGGTCGCGGGAATGCTCGCCGAAGCGGAGCGTGCCATCCTGCTCACCGCACGCGGCGCCGAGCAGCACAGCAAGGGCGTCGACACCGTCTCAGCGTTGATCAACCTCGCCCTTGCCCTCGGGCTGCCTGATGGACCCGGTAGTGGCTATGGCTGCCTTACCGGGCAAGGCAACGGACAGGGTGGCCGGGAGCACGGCCAGAAGGCCGATCAGCTACCGGGCTACCGATCGATCACCGACCCCGCCGCGCGCGAACACATCGCCAGCATATGGGGTATCCCCGTGGACGACCTGCCAGGCCCCGGTCGATCGGCATTCGAACTGCTGGACTCGCTCGGGACCGAAAGCGGTCCGCGAGCGCTGCTGCTCGCCGGATCGAATCCGGTCGTGTCGGCCCCGGACTCGACCAGGATCACGGCCCGACTGCAGGCCCTGGACCTGCTGGTGGTGAGTGACGTCGTGCTGTCCGAAACAGCGGCCCTTGCCGACGTCGTACTTCCGGTGACGCAATGGGCCGAAGAAACCGGCACGATGACCAATCTTGAAGGTCGGGTGCTGCTACGCAACAAGGCCATCGACCCGCCCGCCGAGGTCCGCTCGGACCTGCAGGTCATCAGCGAACTGGCGCGACGCCTTGAGGCGCCGGGAAGCTGGAGTGCTGATCCTGCAACGGTATTTGACGAACTGGCCCGCGCGAGCGCCGGCGGAATCAGCGACTACGCGGGAATCAGCTATTCCAAGATCACTGCCCAGGACGGGGTGTTCTGGCCCTGCCCGGATGCCGAGCATCCCGGCACCGCGCGGCTGTTCGCCGAGCGCTTTCACACCGCTGACGGCATGGCTCGATTCTTCGCCGTGGAACACCGTGCGGTGGCAGAAGACATCGACGAGGAGTACCCGATCTACCTCACCACCGGCCGGGTGTTACAGCAGTATCAGAGCGGTGCTCAGACCCGGCGGATCGCGGCTTTGGCGCAGGCGCAGCCGGAATCCTTCGTCGAACTGCATCCTGACCTGGCCGAGCGCTTGGACGTCAGCGAGGGCGAACTCATCATGGTCCGCAGCCGGCGGGGGGTCGCGCAGGGGCTGGCCAGAATAACGGACAGCATCCGTCCCGACACGGTCTTCATGCCGTTCCACTTCGCCGACGCCGGTGCCGCCAACCGCGTCACCAATCCGGCGCTGGATCCCATCTCGAAGATGCCCGAATTCAAGGTGTGCGCCGTTGTTCTGGAAAAGGCCGACGCATGAGAAGGATTGTCATCGTCGGCAACGGGATGGCGGGGTCGCGGCTAGTCGAGGACCTTCGCGCAGCCGAGATCCAGGCTTCGCACAACGCGGGTACAGAACTCGAACACCGTTTTGAGATAACGGTATTCGGTGCGGA
>JAVEES010000034.1 GCA_030840285.1 Pseudonocardiales bacterium | reverse complement strand
TTTTCGAGCGCTTCGACGAACACAACGTCGTCGACGAGGCTCCCGAAGACGTCGCGCACATTCAGTAGCGGTCGAGGATCGGCGAGACCGGTCAGCGCGAGCGTTCTGAGCTCGCTGCCACGTTGATCTTCGATGACGATCGGCTTGCCTTGCAGGTCGTAACCGCGCAGGTATCTGATCCAGGCCGCCAACGCGAGCGTCAGCATGGCAGTGGGCCGGTTCTCGGCACGGCCTTCGTGCAGAGATGGCAGCAGATAGGACGGCATCTTCACCGACCCGCGCGCGGCCAGTCTCGAAAGCTTGTCCGGCATACCCGGATTCGAGAAGCGCTCCAGCAGAGTGCTTTGGTAATCAGCACAGTCAATGGTCACCCTCTCGCGAAGGAGGGGAGACACTTCCGTGCGCATCAGCCGCTCGACGTACCGGTAGACGTTCGAGTCGCTCATCGCAGCGTCAGTGGTCTGGTGACCGAGCAGGATGCCCAGATAACTCATCGCGCAGTGTGAGCCGTTGAGCAACCGCGTCTTCACCAGCTTGTGCGGGCTGATGTCGGAGACGAACTCGACACCCACTTCGTCGAGCGGAGGCCGGCTGCCGCTGAACGCGTCTTCCACGACCCATTGCCGGAACGGCTCGGCGACGACGGGGCAACGGTCGATGATGCCGAAATCGTATTGGATACCCGCTATTTCAGCATCGTTGAGCACCGGCGTGATCCGGTCGACCATAGTCGAGGGGAAAGCGACATTACACTCGATCCACTTCGCCAACCGGGCACTACGCTGCGCTGCGAACCCCACTACGGCCTTGCGAGCGGCGCCCCCGTTATCGGGCAGATTGTCACAGGACATGACCGTGAACGGGGGCAGACCGGCAAGCCGCCGCCGGTCCAATGCCTCAACGAGATACGCCCAAGCGGTGGTGTACGGACCGGCCTGAGAAAGGTCCCGCCGAACCGCCGAACAGCCGGCGTCGAAGTCACCGGTCACCGCGTCGCGGTGATATCCGTCGCCGGTGATCGTCAGTGTCACCAGGGCGGTGCGCTCATCGGCCAAGACCTCGATGGCCTGGACGTGCTCGTCGGGTGTGTAGAGATACCGGCACATCGAGCCGACCACACGGCCCTCCGCCCCGTCACTACCCTGTTCGACGACGGTGTAGAGGCAGTCCTGTGGTTCGAGTGCCTCCTTCAACCTCCGGCGGTGCAGCCCTAGCCCGCTCACTCCCCATTCAGTGAAACCCAACCTGGCCAGATCGTCGAAGTAGGTGCCCTGGTGAGCACGGTGAAAGCCGCCGACACCGACGTGTACGACAGATTCGGTGAGCGCCGACCGGTCGTAGTTGGGCACGGCGAGACGACGCGCGTGCAACTCGAGGGTGGCGTTGTTCAACGGGATTTCCGTGTTCCGACGCAGCCGAACGACGTTTGACATGACCCGCCCCAGAAGTCGAGAGCCGCACCGGCGGCCGAGAAGATCAACCACGGTGCTGGGGCCGATCGCTTGCGCAGTAGGTACCACCGTCGGCGGCAGCTAAACCTTCATCGCGTATATCGGCGCCAGAATCGTGCGGATGGCATCCAACAGCGCCGGATTGGCCGCCAGGACATCGCCGCTGCCCGGCCAGAGTCCGGCGGCCATCTCCCTCAGGTCGCCGACGGCGCCGCCTGCCTCCTCGACGAGCAGCACACCTGCTGCACAATCCCACGGCTGCAGACCCGGTGACCAGACCGCGTCGGCCCGACCGGTCGCGACATGCGCCAGTGCGCTGGCCGCGCTCCCACCACGACGGAGGTCGCGCACCCGGGTGGCGAGTTCGTGCACCATCTCCCCGGCGACCTCTCTCTGGTCGTCGCGGCCGAAGTTGATTTCGACAAGGGCGTGGTCCAGTGACACCTCGTCATTCACCCTCACCCGACGGCCGTTCAGATAAGTGCCACGCCCACGCTGGGCGCAGGTGGTCCATCCTGCGACCGGCTCGACGACGGCGCCTGCGACGATCGTCTCGTCACTGCACTGCACAGCTGCCACACTCACGGCCCAGTCCGGTCGGCCGTAAAGGTAGCTCGTCGTGCCGTCGATCGGATCGATGATCCAGCGGATACCGCTGGTGCCGTCGATCAACCCGCCCTCTTCGCCCAACACACTGTCATCAGGACGCAACTGCGCCAACACTTTTCGGATCGCCGCCTCTGTCTCGTGGTCGGCCTTGCTAACCAGATCGCGTGGGCCACGCTTCTGCTGCACCTCGAGCCGGGTGTGGTCGGCCCACCAACGCATCGCTACGTGGGCGCCGGCCGTGGCAGCCGTGCGGGCGATGTCGACGAGCTCCGTCGCCGGCGGCGGCTCGACGTGTTCTGACGGGTCGTCTCCGTCACCGGCGCTCACCGCTGCCCAAGTCGGGTCACCGAGCACCGCCTTGCCCGCCGCCTGCAAGCACGACTTCACCGCCCGAGCCAGCACACCGGGCCTGCCGAGGGTGTCGAGGCTGCGGCTGCTGAAAAACAGATAGGCCCCCGAGAGCAACAACCACGGGGTCACCCCGAGCAACGGTCGTGGCGCGCCGCTGATGATCAGGGAGGTGTACAGCACGCCGACGCCGGCGAG
>JAVEES010000225.1 GCA_030840285.1 Pseudonocardiales bacterium | reverse complement strand
GGAGGTAATGGTGGCATTGACGCGTATGTGAAGACATCTTCACGGGGGCAGAGGCGGGCCGGAGTTCGGCTCAACCATGCGCAGCGATCGCACCATAACGTTGGTATTCGCGGCACGGCCGTGCTGTTGCCTCTTGCGGCATTCCACCTGGCACGTAATAGTCGAGAAGTGGGCAGCCCAAGCAGGCGTCCACGATCAGAATCGGTGGCTCCTGGCACGAGGCCCCTCTCCTGTTGTGGGTGGGCGCACGGCGTGAACACGCCAGGCGGGGAGCGGTTCGGGCACTGTTTATCAGGGGAGACGGCATGCGGGCTTGGGTGTGTGGGCGGATGGCGGCGGGACGGTTCCGGGATCCCGCCGCCATCCTTTTCGCAATGGTGGCGGCACTGGTGGTGAGCGGAGTCCCGAATGCTGCGGGCGCCGCTGCGCCGGCGTATTCACGGACGATCGGCGGCCCTGGCCATGCCGAGATGTACCCGTCCGGGGTCGATGTCGACCCGGCCGGGACGCTGTATGTCGCTGACACCGGGAATGATCAGGTGGCGGCCTACCGCGCTGACGGCACCCAGCTTTGGCGTGTCGGTGCCCGCGGCACGAAAGCGCTTGGGCGGTTCAACAACCCGCGCGACGTTGCGTATCTGAACGGCCGCGTGTACGTCGATGACACCGGCTGGAATCGCGTGCAGGTGCTGGACGCCGCCACCGGCCAGGCGATCTCGGCGTGGCCGACTCGGTTCGGCTCGACGCTCGGGATCTCAGCCGGGGTCAATGGAGTCAAGCAGCCGGTCATCTTCGTCAGCGAGGACATCGAGAACCGGGTACGTGAGTTTCGCACGGATGGGACGTTCGTCCGGACGATCGGAATCGGCCTTGGCAGCAAGCTGGGTCAGTTGAACGCGCCGCGCGATGCAGCGACGGACTCCAACGGCAACATCTACGTTGCCGACTACAACAACAACCGGATCGCGAAGTTCAGTCCGGCCGGCAAGCCGCTGATGGTCTGGGGTACCCGTGGCCGTGCGAACGGGCAGTTCGTGCGACCGTACGGTGTCGACGTCGACGACTCGAACCGCATCTATGTCGCCGATTCGGACAACGACCGCATCCAGGTATTCCTGGGCGGCGGCAAGTTCGTGCATGTATACGGTTCAACCGGCAGTGGCGCGGGGCAGTTCTTCCAGCTACGCCGTGTCGCCGTCGGAGCCGGTAAGACACCGGCGGTGTACGGCGCCGACCTGTGGGGAAACAAGGCCCTTCGCTTCACGTATGGCGGCACCGTCGACCGCGTCTACGGCGGCGAGGGCGGCCTTGACGGCGGCTTCAACCAGCCCTCCGGTCTCGCCGTCGATGGGCAGACATTCGTCTCGGACAGCGTCAATCAGCGAGTGCAGCGGTTCGACACACCATCGGGATCATTCGAGCGCAGCTTTGGCCATCGCGGCTGGGGGAAGACCGATCTTGCGGGGTTCAACTGGCCGCGAGACATCACGATCAACGAGGCGACGAACACTGTGTGGGTGGCCGACACAAAGAACAGCCGGTTGCTCCAGTTCACACGCGACGGGTTACCGACAGGAGCGTTCCTGGGTGCGGTGGGAAGCGGCGCAGATCAGCTGCACTGGCCGTATGGAATCACATCAGCGGGACCCGATCTCATCGTCGCCGATACGTTCAACAATCGTGTCTCGCGCTGGGATCCGGTCACCGGCAAGGCAACGTGGGTCACAACCGGGCTCCATTTCCCGAAGGACGTCACCGTCGTCGGGTCGACCGTCTATGCCACCGATACCGTCGGCGGCAAGATCGTCGCTCTCGACGCTGCCACCGGAGCGGTGTTGAACACCTTCGGAGGACTCCACGCCCCTGAGGGGATCGCCGCCGACGCCGCGGGCGATCTGTGGGTGGCGGACACAGGGTGGAACCAGATCGTTCAGCTCTCCCCACTCGGAGCCGTGCTTACGACCTTCGGTGGCGCAGGCACTGAGCACGGCCAGTTCAACCATCCCACGCACCTCGAGGTCTACGCCGGTCAGCTCTTCGTCTCCGATGAGTACAACGACCGGATCGAAGTCTTCAATCTTCCCGGCTGAACGGAGCATCATGATGAATCACCGACTGGGCCGGTCAGCGGCTGCACTCCTGGGCATCGCCGCCACGCTGCTCATCTCGATACCGGCCGCCGAGGCCGGCACAACCGTCAAATTCCAGCAGTCATATGGGTTCAGCGGTCCCGCCGGGCTCTATGCCTACGGGATGGATTTCGACCCGAGCGATAACACGATTCTGGTCGGCGACTACTGGAACTACCGAGTCTGGCGCTACTCCACCGACGGCGTGCTGCTCGGCTCGGTCTCCCAGCATGCTGCGGGCGGAAACGGCGGCGGGATCACTGCGCCCTACGACGTTGAGACCGACATGGCGGCCACCGATCCGAAGGGAATGCGGCCACTTTGGGTAGCGGATCAGGGCAGCTCGCGGATCGTCCAGTTCGGTCACGACGGCCAGTGGCTACAGACGATCGGAAAGACCACGCCAGGTCAGCCAGCCGGGATCAACGCGACCTACCCCGGCCACGCCTACGCGCAAGGCTGCGGCGGCGGCAAGATGCAGATCCCGACCCACATCTTGGTCGACGCCGCGTCGCCCACCCATAACCTCTACGTCGCGGATCCGCGGT
>JAVEES010000224.1 GCA_030840285.1 Pseudonocardiales bacterium | reverse complement strand
GACAGCATCGGGTAGTGGGTGCAGCCCAGCACCAGCGTGTCGACGTCGGCGCGCTGCAGCGGTTCCAGGTAGCCCTCGGCCAGGCCGAGCACTTGCCTGCCGCTGGTGATGCCACGCTCGACGAAGTCGACGAAGCGCGGGCACGCCACCCCGGTGACCTCGACGTCGCGCGCGGCGGCGAACGCGTCCTGGTAGGCGCCCGACGCAATAGTCGCCTGGGTGCCGATGACGCCGATGCGGCCGTTGTGGGTCGTTGTCACCGCGCGGCGCACCGCGGGCAGGATCACCTCGACCACGGGCACCGGCGCGTACCGTTCGCGGGCGTCCCGCAGGCACGCCGACGAGGCGCTGTTGCAGGCGATCACCAGCGCCTTGACCCCGCGCTCCACCAGGTCGTCACCGATGGCCAGCGCGTGCGCCCGGATCTCGGGAATGCTCAGCGGACCGTAGGGCCCGTTGCCGGTGTCTCCGACATAGACGATGTCCTCATCGGGCAACTGATCGATGATGGCCCGCGCGACAGTGAGCCCGCCCACGCCGGAATCGAAGATCCCGACGGGCGCCAGTTGGGAGGTCACCTCGCAAACGTCTGCGGCAGTTGCCCGCCGCGCTTACGGGCTGACCGCTGCTCGCGCTCGGGCCCGGACAACAGATATGCGGCGACGAGGCCTGCAATGGCGCCGCAGAGGTGCCCCTGCCACGACACCCCTGGGGTGCTGGGCAGCACACCGAGAAGGACGCCGCCGTAGACGATCAGCACGACGACGCCGATCACGATCTCCCACACCTTGCGGGTGAAGAACCCGAACACGATCAGGAACGCCAGCCACCCGAAGATGAGGCCGGACGCCCCGATGTGGTTGGGCTCGCAGCGCACCCCGACGTAGGGGCAGTGTGCGCCGATATTGCCGATCAGCCAGGTACCGAAACCGCCGAGGATCCAGATGATGGCCGTCGCGAAGATGAATCGCGACAGTCCCGCCAGTGTCATCAGAAAGCCGAGGATCAACGCCGGAACGGTGTTGGCGATCAGGTGGTCCCAATTCGAGTGCAGCAGCGGTGCGAAGACGATGCCCCACAGCCCTTCGGTTTCCAGCGGACGGATCCCGTTGTCATCGAGTTGGTGATTGGTGAGGCTGTCCCACAGTTCGATGACCCAGAGCAGCACCACGAAGCTGAGGATCGTGACTGCGCCGACGACCCAGGCCGGGCGTTTCTCGGGCAGCGGCGCGGAGGGGTATCCGACCGGATGGTTCATGCCCATAGTTGCCCTTCCAAAGCCTCTTCCGCTTCGTCAAGGCTACCGGCGTATGCGCCGGTCGAGAGATACTTCCAGCCGGCGTCGCACACAGTGAACACGATGTCTGCGCGTTCGCCCGCCTTCACCGCCTTCGCCGCCATGCCCAACGCAGCGTGCAGTATCGCGCCCGTGGAGATGCCGGCGAAGATCCCCTCGATCTGCACGAGTTCGCGGGTGCGTGCCAGCGCGTCGAACGAGCCGACCGAATACCGCGTTGTCAGCACGTCGGGGTCATACAGCTCAGGAATGAATCCTTCATCGATGGTGCGCAGCGCGTAGACGCCCACGCCATAACGGGGCTCGGCTGCGACGATCGCAACGCCGGGCACCTGTTCGCGCAGGAACCGGCCGACGCCCATCAGCGTGCCGGTGGTGCCGAGGCCGGCGACGAAATGCGTGATCTCGGGCAGGTCGGCGACAATCTCCGGTCCGGTGACCTCGTAGTGCGCAGCGGCGTTGGCCGGGTTTCCGTACTGGTAGAGCATCACCCAATCGGGATGTTCGGCGGCGAGTGCCTTGGCATGGGCGACCGCCGTGTTGGACCCGCCCTCAGCGGGCGAGAAGATGATCTTCGCGCCGTAGAGCTCGAGCAGCTGACGCCGTTCGATCGACGTGTTCTCCGGCATCACGCAGATCATCTGATAGCCCTTGAGCAGGGCGGCCATCGCCAGTGAGATGCCCGTGTTGCCGCTCGTCGGCTCGAGAATGGTCGCACCCGGCACCAGCAGTCCGCGCGCTTCGGCGTCCTCGATCATCCGTAGGGCGGGCCGATCCTTGATGGAGCCGGTCGGATTGCGGTCCTCGAGTTTGGCCCAGAGCCGCACGTGCGGCGCCTCCCCGGCGGCGGCGTCCCAGCGCGGCGATAATCGGCGCAGCCCTACCAGCGGCGTGTCGCCGAGCGCCTCCAGCAGTGAGTCGTACCGCGTCAAGTCAGCCACCGGCCACAGCAGGCAGGATGGTCACCGAGTCGCCGTCAGCCACCTCGGTGTCCAGGCCGCCGGAGAAGCGCACGTCCTCGTCGTTGACGTAGACGTTGACGAAGCGCTGCAGCTTGCCGTCATCGAGCAGGCGCTCGGAGATGCCGGAGTAGTTGGACTCCAGATCGCTGATGACGGCCTGCAGGGTGTCGCCCGTCGCGGTGACGCGCTTCTCGCCGCCGGTGTGGCTGCGCAGGATGGTGGGCACGGAAACGGTAACGGTCATGGGTTGGCCTCTCTGTGGCGTCTAGTACTTCTCGACGATCTCGACGGGTTCCTCGGTGACGACACCGTCGGCGATGCGGTAACTGCGCAGTTCGTGCTCTTCGGGGTCGCGGGTGGACACCAGCACGTAATGCGAGTCTGGCTCGGACGCATACGAGACGTCGGTGCGGCTAGGGTAGGCCTCGGTCGCGGTGTGCGAGTGGTAGAGGACTATCGGCGCCTCACCTGCGTCGTCGAGTGCGCGCCAGAGCTTCAGCTGTTCCATCGAGTCGAACCGGTAGAACGTCGGCGACCGCTCGGCGTTGAGCATCGCGATGTGCCGTTCGGGACGGTCCGACCCCTCGGGACCGGCGAGCACGCCACACGCTTCGTCCGGATGGTCGGCGCGGGCGTGCGCGACCATGGCGTCGACGAGATCGGCACGAATCACCAGCACGGCGGCCTGCCCCTTCTTCTCACGGTCGTCCTCACGTTCGTCGCGCGAACGCTCCGGGCAACATGTCACGG